>JABDJB010000016.1 GCA_013003425.1 Gammaproteobacteria bacterium
GCGTCATACAGGTTGCGTATCTGCTCGCCGAAGTAGGTGTTGTCCAGCAGCGGTCCTGTGTCGTTGTACAGCGCTTCGATCTGGGCCGGGACAGGCAGGGTCTGCAAGCGCGTATCGAGCGGCTCGCCAAACTCACGCAGCTGCTGCTCCATCGCGGTAAAGCGACGATAGGCTGACTCCTGCGGCAGCTCGCTGCGTTTCGCGGCGTAATAGCTGCGCAACGTGCGTTCCATCACCGCATTGGCCCAGCGCGGGTCAGTGTCGGTTTCAGGTGTGTAGAGCTTCATATTGCGGACGTCCTGTGCCGGCACCAGCCATTCGTCCGAACGATTTTCCGGGTCACTGGCATGCGGTCCGAAACAGAACGGTCGCGGCGTGCGGGTCAATGCAACGACGTTGCCGCCAGCGGCGGCAGCAAGCCGGCCGCCCCAGCCGGGCCGCTGGCTGTTGGACGGGCCCGAGCTGCGGTTGCCCTGGTCCAGCACCAGCTTGCTCAGTGAATGGTCACGTGAGGACGAGCCGTACACGTTACTGACGATCGCAACGTTTCCTGCATCCCACATGTCCTTGAGCCAGCCGCAGTTCTGCAATATGCCGAACTGGTAACCGTTCGCGGCCAGAGGGAAGTAGTCCTGGTTCCAGCGCTGTTCCCAGGCGTTGGAATTGCCATCGACGTCATGAGCGGCGCTGTTGGCCTGCCAGTAGCGGTAGCCGAAACTCAAACTGTCAGCACTGTAGGCCGGCGCAAACAGGTGACGGAAATCCGGCCCGCCATCGAGCATGACATTGACCAGCATCCGGTCGATTACCGGGGCAAAGCCGGCGTTGGCGACGCGGCCCAGGCCCGGCAGGCCGGTCGTGGAGTAGAGCGCCGTGGTGGCCAGCGCGCTGCCGAGAAACTGCCTGCGGTCCATGATCAACGACCCTCCTGGGCAAAGATGTAAGGGGTGCCGACGATAAAATTTATGGCCATGCCGATGCGTCGGTTGGCCGCATAGCGCTCGTCGCTGTTGACGCTGTCGAGCAGCAGGGTGCGGCTGGACAGGTCGGCCACCAGGTCGAGGATGGCCGGCTCACTCAGCACGTCGACGCTGGTGATAGAGCGCTCCGGGTTGTCCGGGTCGAGCAGGTAGGCGAGGTCGTAATTTGAACCAAGCAGCGCATAAACATGGGCGCGTTCCAGGTAGCGGAAGTTTTTCAGCCCGTCGGCGAGATAACGCTGCCACAGCCACTCCGCCACTTGTTTTACGTTGAACGTGCCGTTGGCGGCGCGCGGTGCCGCGGCGGCCCAGTCTTTTTCCCACGTCACGCCATAGTTCTCACCATACGGGTCACGAAAACGCCAGGCGCTGCCCGTGACTTCGCTGTGATTGGTGCGAAACACCAGGTCACTGCTGGCCGCTTCCATGCCCTTTTGGGTGCCAAACACATCATGGGTGGGGAAAAAAACCTGAACATCTTCGACGGCGTGCCGGGGGTAGTAGATGTTCAGGTACTGCTCGCGATTGTTCAGCGCGGTCAGGTTGCTGATCAGCAGGTGACGATCAATGCTGTTGAGGTGCTTGATGCGCGAGGGGTCGTGGAAGATGGTCGAGATGGCATAACCGCGCAGGAAGTCGAGCAGGTTTTTCTCGCTCATGCTGTTCCACGCCCGGCGGATGGCAACCCGCCTGGTGACATCGAGGTTGTCATCGGCCAGGTCGCTGATGATCATGACTGGCAGGTTGGCCAGGCTCTCCGGGTGTGCAATGGAAACCTCGACCATCTGGTCGATGCGCTCGGCAGCGGTGCTGCCGGTGATGGACTCGCCGAGGATCTGCAGCGGCCCGTCCGGGTGATAAAAGGTGCCGAAGTCGAGTACATCAGCGGCGCCCGTCTCGCTGTCAAAGTACACAACCATGTCGGTAAACGCCTTGGCGGTTTCCTTGATAGTCACGTTTTCGTGCTCATCCGGGTCGGATGCGCCAAGGATGCCGAAGTAAAGCTGGTGGTACTCGCGGGCAAAATCCTCGTTGCAGTCACATTCCCCGTTGCGGTAGCGATTGGTACGATGGCCGTACTGCAGTGCCGCGGCAGCCGATTTTGCCGCCACTGCCATTACCTGCTGGTAGGGCAGACCGGCCTCGTGCGCCGCCATGATGTCATCGTAGTAACGCAGCATTGCGTTGTTGGGAACCGCGCGACGGTTAACGGCCATGTGATAGTTGGTTTCCCAGAAACCGATCTTGTGCCGGAACGGGTTCAGCCCGCGTGACAAGGCTGCCCGCTGCCAGACCAGTGACAGCGTGCCGGAAAAATTGCTGATGGCGTAGGACTCACGCCGCTCCGGTACCACGCCATTGGCGGGGTCATTCGAGGCCCAGAAAGCGGCCAGTTCCCGCAGCGTGCCGCCACGGCTGGCCAGGCCATCGGTATCGCCAATGACCGGCGCCGACAGTCGTGTGTTGTGTTCGTCAAAGGTGAGCATCTGGGCAATCGCGAATTCCGGCGCCATGCCGGCCCACGCCTGCACCTGTGCGTCGCTGGTCTGGCCGCCATAGGCAAAGGTATGCAGTACCTTGCGCACCGCGGTTTCGTCCCAGGTCGCGTCACTGACCGGTGTGAACAGGTTCTTGTATGCCGGTGGTGTGCCGCCGGTATTGCTACCGCTGTCGTCCGGATCCGGATCCGGGTCCGGCGGCGGCGTGCTGGCGGCCGGTGGCGCTGTATTGTTGACCGGAACCGTACTGTCGCCGTCACCGCCGCCGCCGCCGCAACCTGCGGCGAGCAGTCCGCACAGTGCGAGTACTACGGTTATTCTGCTGGCTGTCATCAATCGCTCCACTGTCTTGTGCCGGCGGCCAGCAGTCCGGGTAGTTACAGTGGGTTGGTCGGGAATCGTGCGCTGCGGAAAACCTGCGCCCGATAGTCCTGGCATCCCCGCTGTCATAGGTAAACCCTTAGACCGGTGGCTTTGCGACCCTGCCTTTCGGCAGGTGTGCCTTTGTCAGTTTGCGGCAGGCTATGCCTGCCGTGCTCTCCCTCAGTTTCCCCGCCCGGGTGTTATGCATCACCACGGTGCGATCTGAATCCTACCTTTGTGCCCTGGCGCCGGGTGTGAGTATGGTCACACTACTGTCGGGCTTAACATTTCAACTGCGCCGCAGTTTAACAGAACACGGAAAAAAGCCCCCTCGCCACACGGCGAGGGGGCTTAACAATTTGCTTCAGTTCAGCCGGATAAGCAGTCGTCCGGACTGGAATTCGGCGTTCGTATCAGACCATGACCCGCTGGCATGCGTGCTGCGCACCGTGGCACCGCCGCCAAGGGCGTTGGCCAGATCGCGCGTGAACAGCCCGAAGTCGGTGTGCAGGCGGATCGATCGACCGTCACGTATTGCATAAATACCCGGGCGGTCGCCGCGCGGCACGATGCTGGCACCGGGCTGCTCGAGCAAATTGGTGACAATGCCCCCGCGTACAACGTGGTGACGGCTGCCTATTTCCGGGTTTTCCAGGTCGATGACCAGGCCCTCCGGCCCCAGCGTCAGGAACGGTGTTGCTGTGGCCGGGTTCCAGCCGACAAACAGGCGTGCCTGGCTGTCACTGAAATCGGCAATAGTGCCGGCCTCGAAGTCGGGCGGTGCCATGCCGAACGCGGTGACAAAACCGGAAGCCTTAACCGGGCTGCCGGGCTGCAGCGCAGAGGTGTCGAGGTTACCAGTGGCCACTTCGTAGTCCTGCGGATCAGCATCCTGCCCGGGCACACCGGTGCCGGAAAAATCAAAAATACGCACGTTCCTGCCGGCGACCTGCTGCAGGTCGATATTGATTTGCGCATCGGCGAGCAGGTTTGTTGTGCCGGTGACCACGCTGCGCAGCATGCGCATCACTCCGTCAGTTGCATCGAAAACAAGTTCATCCGGCGTGTCGTTGGCAATGCGTCCGTAGGCAATGACGCGCTGACCGACAGAGAGCGCCGCGGCGCTGCCATCGAAAGCGGCGTCGCCGGCTTTGCGGACGGTGGTTTGCGGCCCGACGATTACCTCGACGTCGCCGCGGAACACTGCGGTATCGCGCTCGCGCACCAGCGTTGCGCCACGCACCGTTAACACATCGTCGACACGCGCGGTGATAACGCCCTTGACGATATCGGCGGCATGACCGGGCACGCTGCTGCCGGCGTAGACTTCACGTGCGGTGAATTGCCGTGTTGCTGTTTCGAGCTCGCCAAACGCTAAGGTTGCCGCTGCGGCCGGCAGGGCGCTCATCGCCAGCAGACCATCGGCACCGGCGTAGCTGGTGCCGTCAATTTCGAATGCGGTGTCGTCCGTCGTAAATACACGGACCCGGCCAAAATCGCCGCGCCAGGCCCAGAACGGCCGCAGCGCCACAACATAATTCGACTCATCGGCGTTGACGCTCACCAGTGGGCCGCGCAGCCGCATGGGTTTGCTGTCAACCGGATCGATATCGGCAACAAGGAACGGTGCAGCTGTCGCGGTGACCGGGTTTGTGTCGAGGTCCACTTCATGCGAGGCGGCCAGGTCGAAGTCGACAACCATGATTGAAGGCAAACCAGGTCGCACCACCAGGCGGCGATCATCGGCCAGCTGGATGCGAAACGTCTCGACTCCCAGCTCGCTGCCATCGATTGCGACAACCTGTGTTTCCGTTGCAGCGCCGTCGAGTTCAACCGAGACGGCCGCGCCGGCGTAATCCAGTGTGATCTGTGCCGCGACATAAGTTCCCGGTGGCACCGTGGCGGCGGTCAGGAACTCGGTAAGCTCGGTGTACTGGGCGAAGTCGACCGTTGCGCTTTGTGGTATCGCTTCGACGCTGACTCCGTCGGCGCGTTCCAGGCTGAGGCTGCTGACCCCAACTGTGTATTCAAGAAAGTCACCGTCCGCATCGGTCAGGCCGATCATCACGGTACCGCAGTCATCGCTGCATGCCGACGAATCCGTCGGTGTAGTGTTATTGCCGGTTGACTGGGACGGCGCGTCGCCTGACGAGCTGCCGCAGCCGGCAAGGGCCACGATCAGCAGCAACAGCGCCGTCCAGCCTGTAGGTGTTCGAAGTGTCATAACCATCTCCACTGCCAAAAGAAGTCTCACCCGGTACAACGCGCCAGCCTCGTTTAGGTTGACAAACAGTTTGAGTGAGACCCTGGTCAACGCAATTCTGGCCCTGGAGGGGTAGGATTTTGTCTTCTTTGCACCGGTTTCTGGCTTCTGGTGCAGCCGGGCAGCAGGTAATATGTCGTGTGTCGGCCAGGGACTGGCCGTGCAGCGTGAGGGACTTCATGAGCGAACAGCAGAACAAGAACAAGGCTGGATCGGGTGCTACCCTGGATTTCGTTTACACGAAAGCCGCGGTCGACCTGCAGAACCTGTCCGCGACGAATGCCGAGCAGGTGCTGGCAGCGACGCTCGAGTCATTGCGTGACAACGCCTGCATTGATGGCATCTGCCTGGCGCGCTTTGACAGTCGGGCCAGACGCATCGCCAGCCTGACCGCGAGCGTCAGCCCCGATGCCGGCTGCAAGCCCGGTTTTCTGCGGGACCTGCAGCTGGCCGAGCTGCCGTGGCTGCGTTCACGGCTTTCTCACCTGAAGGTGCTCGAAGTTCTCGATACCTGCTATGTGTCGGACGACATCGAGCCGGATGCACGTCTGTTCCGCCGTCACAACATAGGGTCCTTTCTGGTTATCGGCATTGCGCTGGGTGGTGAGCCGGCCGGTTTTATTGCCCTGCTGTCCGAGTCCGAGCAAACCGCCTGGGACGTGCAGCTGCGCCTGTTGCTCAAGTTGATCGGTTCCAGCCTGGCGTGTGGCCTGGAACGGATTGACCATGAAAGAAAACAGGCTGATGAGCACGTGCGCAATGAGCTGGCGATGTTCACGGCAAACGACGGCGTGTGGGATCTTGACCTGGAAGCCAACACCGTGTGGTTTTCACCGCGCTGGAAAAAGATGCTGGGGTACGAAGACTCAGACCTGGAAGACTCGACGCCTGACTGGCGCCAGCTGGTGCACCCTGATGACCTGCCGCGGGTCGAAGATCTGCTGCAGCAGCACCTTGACGGCGAGATCGACCTGTTCGAGAGCATACACAGAATGCGTCATCGCAATGGCGAATGGCGCTGGATGCTGAGCCGTGCAAAAGCGGTCCCCGCCGCTGACGGCAGGCCGCAAAGACTGGTAGGCGTGGAGCTGGATATATCCGAGCGCAAGTTCTTCGAGCAGGAGCTGCATCGCGAAAAGGAGAGGGTGCAGATCACCCTGCAGTCGATCGGTGACGGGGTGATAACTACCGACCGCGAGGGTCGAATCGAGTATCTCAACCCGGTAGCCGAGGAATTGACCGGCTGGCAGCTCGACGATGCCGCCGGCCGCCAGGTGAACGACGTGTTTCGCGGCTATCACGAAGAAACCTGCGAGCCGCTGGAAAACCCGGTCGCCGTCGCGATGCGCAGCTGTCGACCGATCAAGTCGCTGCGGCCAACGCTGCTGATTCGTCGTGACGGTAACGAGATGTACATCGAAAATACCGCCGCACCCATTCGTGACGGCGAGGGCAAAGTTACCGGTGGTGTGCTGGTTTTTCATGATGTCAGCGAGTCGCGCGAGCTGAACCGCCGGCTCAGTTATCACACCAGCCACGATCTGTTGACCGGACTGGTCAATCGGGGCGAATTCGAGAACCAGCTGGAACGGGCCCTGAAGAACGCAGAAAGCAGCGATGCCCATTACGCGTTGTGCTACCTGGATATCGACCAGTTCAAGATGGTCAATGACAGTTGCGGCCATGCCGCCGGCGACACCCTGCTGGCGCAGCTGGGACAGTTGCTGAAATCGAAGATCCGCTGGCGCGATACGCTGTCACGGCTCGGTGGCGATGAATTCGCGCTCCTGCTGGAAAGCTGCGGGCTCGACGAAGCTGTCGATATTGCCGAGACGCTGCGTGAGGCTGTCGAATCGTTCAAGTTCTCATGGAACGACCGGGTATTTCGTATCAGTACCAGTATTGGCGTAGTGCCGCTGGCGCCCAGCGAGCATGATGTTGCCGGGCTGCTTACCGCTGCGGACAGTGCCTGTATGGCGGCCAAGGAGTCGGGACGCAACCGTGCGCATGTATTCCAGGTAAACGATATTGACCTGATGCGCCGGCGCCGTGAGATGCAGTGGGCCGCTCGTATCAGTAATGCCCTCGAGGAGTCACGCTTCGAGCTGTTTCGCCAGGTGATCCAGCCATTGAACGTCGCTGACGATGGCGATCATTACGAGCTGTTGCTGCGGATGCGCGACGAGAAAGGCAAGCTGATCCCGCCGGGCGAGTTCATTGGGGCGTCGGAGCGTTACGGCCTGACACCAAATATCGATCGCTGGGTTATACGCAATGCTTTTCGCTGGCTGCTCAATGATGATGCAGAGCGCGGGGCCCTGGCAGTCTGCTCGATCAACCTGTCGGGGCAGAGTATTGCCGACGATAAATTCCTGCCGTTCGTGATCGAGCGCTTTGAGAACACGGGGCTCGATCCGTCAAAGATCTGCTTTGAAATCACCGAGACCGCAGCGATTGCCAGCTACAGCCAGGCCAATCGCTTTATCCATGCGTTGCGAGAGCTGGGCTGTCGATTTGCGCTGGACGATTTCGGCACCGGGCTGTCGTCGTTTGGCTATCTGAAGCATTTCCCGGTTGACTACCTGAAAATCGATGGCAGCTTCGTCAAAGGTATCCTGCATGACCCGATCGATCGCGAGATGGTTCGATCAATTAACGAAATCGGCCACCTCACCGGCAAGCAGACTATCGCCGAGTTTGCCGAAAATGACGAAATTATCGCCATGCTGAAAAGCATGGGGGTCGATTTTGCCCAGGGTTATGGCGTAGCCGAGCCGCGGCTGATCGTCCGCGCCGCCTGAAGCGCTAGTCCGGCTGTTGCTCGAATTGTAGCGAGTAGTCGGTCGCCTGCACGTGCTTGGTCAGGCCGCCGACGGAAACAAAGTCCACGCCTGTTGCGGCAATCTCGCGTACGGTTTCCAGCGAGACGTTGCCGGATGCTTCCAGCCGCACCGGCCGCGCCGCTGACCGGTTCTGCGTTACGGCCTCACGCATCTGTTGCAGCGAAAAATTGTCCAGCATGATGACATCAGTGGTGGTCGCCAGGGCTTCATCCAGCTGATCGGGTGATTCAATCTCCACCTCGACCGGTACATCCGGATGTTGTTCCCGCGCTTTCTGCACTGCTGCGGCAATACCGCCGGCGCTGCAAATATGGTTCTCTTTTATCAGGATAGCGTCGTAAAGACCCATCCGGTGATTGTGTCCGCCGCCGCAGCGCACCGCATACTTCTGCGCCAGGCGCAGGCCGGGCAGGGTCTTGCGTGTATCGAGGATAGTGGCGCCGGTACCGGCTACCGCATCGGCATAGGCTCGCGCTGCGGTAGCGGTGCCCGACAGGGTCTGCAGAAAGTTGAGCGCGCAGCGCTCGGCGGTAAGAATCGAGCGGGCGCGGCCTTCGATGTGGCAGACGATCATGTCAGCGTCGATGCGGTCGCCGTCTCTGGCCTGCCAGTTAATACCCGTTGCCGCGTCGATCTCACGGAAAACAGCATCGAACCATGGCTGACCGCATAGCACCGCGGGTTCGCGGCAGACAACGCGGGCGACGGCGGTCGCACTTTCGTCCACCAGGCTGGCGGTCAGGTCGCCGCTGCCCACATCCTCGGCCAGTGCCGACTCGACGTTGTCGTAGATTGTGGCTTCGTAGTCACTCATCGCGGCGCGATTATACGGCATGCGAGGGGTGGCCCGGGCGCTGGCAGGGCGGTGATATACTTCCGTGTTCGTCTGCAGCGGGCCGCAACCGGTGGCAGGCGGCCGGATAACACTGATTACAGGTGATGATTTGTTGACACGACTGGCTGCTCTTATTGTGTGCATCGCGTTGCAGGGCTGCACGGCCCTGGTTATTGGCGGCGCTGCAGCCGGCGGCTACGTGGTCGGTAAGGACGAACGGCCGGTCGGTACGATTATTGATGACGGGACTATAACGGCCGCAGTGAAAACCCGGCTTATTCGCAGCAAATACGTGCAGGCCGGACAGGTCGATGTCGATACCCGGGAAGGCGTGGTTACGCTGAACGGAACGGTTGGCAGCTATATCGCGAAAGAGCAGGCTGAAGTGCTTGCCATGAACACCAGCGGTGTCAGAACGGTAGAAAACAGACTGGAGGTAGAGCCCGTAACGGGTGAGTAAATTATGGAACAGCAGACCATAGACAAAATCAAGCAGACACTGGCAGATCATCACGTTCTGCTGTTCATGAAAGGCACACCGGACTTTCCGATGTGTGGCTTTTCGGCACAGTCGGTGGCGGCACTGCGTGCCATCGGCGCGGAGTTCGATCACGTCAACATACTCGAGGAGCCGGAGCTGCGTGAGGCGCTGAAAGCTTATTCGAGCTGGCCGACCTATCCGCAGCTGTATGTGAACGGTGAGCTGATCGGCGGCTGTGATATCACCGTCGAAATGTACAACACCGGTGAACTGAAAGAGGTTATCGACAAGGCGTCGGCGGCCTAGCGCCGCACCCAGTTCTCGTATACCGGCCGGTAACGGTTGACGATGGCGCAGAACAGGTCTGCTGTCTTGCCGGCATCGTAGCCGGCCGAGTGCGCCTCGGCGGCATCAAAGTCCATCCCCGCAGCCTGTACGGCGCGTGCCAGGACGGTCTGGCCCAGCGCTACGCCGGCTAGGGTGGCGGTATCAAAACTGCTGAACGGATGGAACGGGCTGCGTTTTATGCGGCAACGTTCTATCGCGGCATTGAGAAAGCTCAGGTCAAAAAACGAGTTGTGACCGACCAGTATGGCGCGATTACAGCCGGTGCTGCGCAGCTCGCGGCGCACTTCCCGGAAAATACGCATCAGTGCGTCGCGTTCGTCGATGGCCGGACGCAGCGGGTGAGCGGGGTCAAAGCCGATTACCTCGAGCGAAGCCGGTTCCATGTTGGCGCCCTCGAAGGGCTTTACATGAAACCGGAGAATCTCTGCCGGCTCCAGTTCAGAGCCGTCGTTCAACCTCAGGATGACGGCGGCGATTTCCAGCAGCGCATCAGTTGCAGCGTTGAAACCACCGGTTTCGACGTCGATGACGACCGGCAGGAAGCCGCGAAACCGGTTGGCAATGGCGGGCATGCCGTCAGTCATCGCTCAGTTGCCATCCCAGTTCGGACCCGGCACGCAGCGGGACCAGGCGTTCGCCGGCGAAGTCGTAGTCGTCCGGTACTGTCCAGCTGGTCTTTTCCAGGGTAACCGTCTGGTGATTGCGTGGTAGCCGATAGAAATCCGGCCCATTGCATGAGGCGAACGCTTCCAGTCGATCCAGGGCGCCGGCTGTCTCGAATACTTCTGCATAGAGCTCGAGGGCGGCATGGGCAGAGTATACGCCGGCACAGCCGCAGGCCGATTCCTTGTCACGCTGGCTATGGGGCGCGCTGTCGGTGCCGAGAAAGTAGCGCCGGTCGCCGCTGGTCGCTGCCTCGACCAGCAGTTTGCGATCATTGCGGGACTTGAGTATCGGGGCGCAGTAGAGATGTGGTCGCAATCCGCCGGCCAGCAGGTTATTGCGTATCAGCCGCAGGTGCTGCGGGGTGATAGTCGCTGCGACATTGTCCGCCTGATCGTTGACGAAATGGACCGCTTCGGATGTCGTGATGTGCTCAAAGACGATCCGCAGCTCCGGCAGTTCCTCGCGCAACGGTATGAGTATCCGGTCGATGAACACCGATTCACGGTCAAACACATCGATACGTGGATCGGTTACTTCACCATGCACCAGCAGCGGCAGCTGGCGGTCGGCCATGCGTTTCAACACGCCTTCGATATGCTGCAGGTCAGTGACGCCTGATTCCGAGTTTGTCGTGGCGCCAGCCGGATAAAGTTTGCAGGCTACAACGTGTTCGCAGTCAGCGGCGGCATCGATGTCGTCCCGGGTGGTCTGGTCCGTAAGGTACAGGGTCATCAGCGGAACAAAGTCGCTGCCTGCCGGCAGGGCATCAAGGATCCGTTGACGATAGTCGAGCGCCATTGCGACAGTCGTTACCGGCGGCGTCAGGTTCGGCATCACGATGGCGCGATGAAACTGCCGTGCACTGTGCGCAACCACATCACGCAGCCTGGCACCGTCGCGCAGGTGCAGATGCCAGTCATCGGGGCGGATAATTTCGAGTCGCGTTTTCACTGTCAGCCGGCGAGTGTTACCAGGTCCTGCTCGAGCAGCAGGCTCAGCGTCACGTTGACGCCGAATCCGGTGACATCGGATGGTACGTGTCCCAGTCCGCCCTTGTGGCGGCCCGAGGCCAGGTCGAGGTGCAGCCACGGCACCTTGCCGGCAAAGCGGGAAAGAAACCGCGCGGCCAGTATGTGGTCGCCTTCGCCATCCAGTGTGCACTGCCGGATATCGGCAATCGGGCTGTCGAGTGACCGGTCAAAATCGTCATCCATCGGAAACGGCCAGATACGTTCGCCGCATGCCGCGCCTGCCTCGATCGCGGCCGCATTGAAAGCATCGCGATTGGCAAATGCACCGCTGTAGCGGGTGGTCAGCGCCGCCACGCAGGCTCCGGTCAGGGTGGCGTAGTCGATCATAACGCGTGGTTTTTCTTCTGCCGCCATGGCCAGGGTGTCGGCCAGTGCCATACGGCCTTCCGCGTCGGTATGAATCACTTCGATAGTGGTGCCATCGACCGCGGTGACGACATCCATGGGCTTGTAGGCAGCAGGACCGATCAGGTTTTCTGTAACAGCCAGCCAGCAATCAACATCGAGTTCGCTGCCGGACTCGGTCAGCGCCAGCAATGTGCCAAGGGCAACGGCGCTGCCCTGCATGTCGTCATGCATGTTCTGCATATATCTTGCCGGCTTGAGGTTTACTCCGCCGGTATCGAAACAGACTCCCTTGCCGACCAGGGCAAGGTCCGGGCGCCCGGATTTTTTTCCGGACGGCCGGTAACGCAGTCGGATGATGCCCGCATTGGCGTCACCGGCCTGGGCAACGGCAAGAAAAGCGCCCGCGCCACGTCGCTTCAGTGCCTTCTGGTCGAGAAAAGTCATGTCCCAGCCATGGCGCGTTGCCAGTGCTGATGCGCGCTTGCGGTAGCTGGCGGCATCGAGCTGGTTTGGCGGCAGAACGGTCAGCCAGCGTGCCAGGTGATTGCCGGCGTTCTCGGCGCGCAGCCGACGCAGGTCGGGCTTGCTGGCCCCGTATAGCTGCAGTGCGCGCAAGCGCGGACGCGCAGCGGGCTTCGATTTGGCCGTTGGCAGAGGCGACACCAGGGCCAGCGCCGCTGCGGTCAGCGCGCTGGCCAGCGCGGCGGCGGCAGTATCGTCAAAACCGGTTATCAACACGCCCAGGGTGGCGGGGTTCGATTGTGTGCGGGCGTATGCCAGGTGCTTGCGGGCGGTCTCGAGGCGCTGAAAGGTCGACGCCTTCTTTGGCAGCATGCCCAGACTGATGCCAGTGGCAGCCTTGTTGGCCAGGCGCGTTTGCGCTGCGGGAACCGCGGTCTTGCTGCCGACCTGCCGCTGTACCCGCTGCAGGGCACTGCCACCGGGCAGGCGCTGTAGCGCGGCCCTTGTCATGCTGTCGGGTACCAGGATGACCAGATGATCCATCTTCTGCAGCTTTTGCTGCGTCGGGCCGTCGGCGGAGTGGGTAATAGTGAGTCGCGGGATATCAGGTATGAGGTCCGTCATTTCTGGTTCGCCTTGACCATAATTTCGCAAAGTTCGATGATTGCGCGGTGGGGGGGGTTGTGATCTTGGTCCGGCCTTGCGCCGGGGCATCGTAGCAGGACGAATGACCGAATTCACCCGCGCAGATAACTTGCACTAACAGGGAAAAATATGTCATCGGACTTCAGCCACGATGCCGATCCGCTCGAGACCGGTGAGTGGATCGAGTCGATCGAGTCGGTCATGCGGACGCAGGGTCCGGAACGGGCCAGATACCTGGTCGACCAGGTCATGAACCACATGCGGCGCGGCGGGGCAGATATGCCCTACGGCGCCAACACCGCCTATCTCAATACTATTCCCGCCGCGCAACAGCCGGCCTATCCGGGCAACGAGGCGCTGGAGAAGCGCATTGCGGCCTACCTGCGCTGGAACGCCATGGCGATGGTGCTGCAGGCAAACCGCGAAAGCTCGGAATACGGCGGCCACATCGCGACGTATGCCTCGGCGGCAACGCTGTACGAAGTGGGCTTCAACCATTTTTGGCGTGGCGCACAGGGCGATCATCGCGGCGACATGCTCTTTATCCAGGGTCATTCTTCGCCAGGTATCTATGCCCGGTCGTTTCTCGAGGGGCGGCTGGATGAAGAGCAGTTGCGTGGCTTCCGTCGGGAGGTAGGCGGCGGCGGACTGTCGTCCTACCCGCATCCCTGGCTGATGCCTGATTACTGGCAGTTCCCCACCGTTTCGATGGGCCTGGGTCCGATGATGGCCATCATGCAGGCGCGCTTCACCCGCTACATGGAGCATCGTGGCCTGATCGAGCCAACCGACCGTCGGGTCTGGTGTTTTCTCGGCGACGGGGAGATGGACGAGCCCGAATCGATGGGCGCAATCGATGTGCCGGTACGCGAAAACCTGAACAACCTGGTGTTCGTGATCAACTGCAATTTGCAGCGGCTCGACGGCCCGGTGCGCGGCAACGGCAAGATCGTGCAGGAGCTCGAGGCAATATTTCGCGGGGCCGGCTGGAACGTACTGAAGGTGCTGTGGGGTTCACGCTGGGACCCGTTGTTAAAGAGCGACACTCATGGCCTGCTGCAGCGGCGCATGGAGGAGGCGGTCGACGGCGAGTACCAGGCCTTCAAGTCCAACAACGGGGCCTATGTGCGTGAGCACTTTTTCGGCAAGTATCCCGAGCTTGCCGAAATGGTCGCCAACATGAGCGATGAAGAAATCTGGCGCCTCAACCGCGGCGGGCACGACCGGCAGAAAGTCTATTCTGCCTACGAGGCGGCGGTAAAAAATACCGAAGGGCCGACAGTAATCCTGGCCAAGACCGTCAAGGGCTTTGGCATGGGCAAGGCCGGCGAGGGCCTGATGACGGCGCACCAGGCGAAAAAAATGGACCTGGACGCGATACGCAATTTCCGCGATCGCTTCGATATCCCGGTACCGGACGACCAGCTGGAAAACGTGCCGTTTTGCCGTCTGCCCGAAGACAGCATCGAGGCGCAATACCTCGCCGAGCGACGCGCCGCGTTGAGCGGCCCGCTGCCGATCCGCATCACCAGCTCGCCGGTAATAAAAGCGCCGCAGCTCGACGCCTTCGAAACCCAGATAAAGGGCAGCGGAACGCGCGAAATTTCAACCACCATGGCGCTGGTTCGCATGCTGACCACGCTGCTGCGTGACAAGGAAATCGGCAAGCACCTCGTACCCATCGTGCCGGATGAGGCGCGCACGTTTGGTATGGAGGGCCTGTTCCGCCAGATCGGTATCTATTCATCCAAGGGGCAGCTCTATACGCCACAGGATGCCGACCAGCTGATGTACTACCGTGAGGACAAGAAGGGCCAGATTTTGCAGGAAGGTATCAACGAGGCCGGCGCCTTCTGTTCCTGGATCGCCGCGGCGACTTCGTACGCCAACCACGGCGAAGCGATGATCCCGATCTATCTTTTCTACTCCATGTTCGGTTTCCAGCGCATCGGCGACTTTGCCTGGGCCGCCGGCGACATGCAGGCACGCGGTTTCCTGATCGGCGCAACTGCCGGGCGTACCACGCTGGCCGGTGAAGGATTGCAGCACCAGGACGGCCACAGCCTGCTTGCGGCCTCGACTATTCCCAATTGCGTAGCGTACGACCCGGCTTATGCCTACGAGCTGGCGGTCATCGTGCGTGATGGCCTGCTGCGGATGTTCGAGCAGCAGGAGAATGTTTACTACTACATCACGTGCATGAACGAGAATTACACTCACCCGGCGATGCCGCAGGGGGCCGAGGAGGGCATCCTGCGGGGCATGTATAAGTTGCGCACCGGCGGTAAAGGGCGGATACGCGTGCAGCTGTTCGGCGCCGGGACCATCCTGCGCGAAACACTGGCGGCTGCAGAGTTGCTCGAGGCGCACTTCGATGTTCCGGCGGACGTCTGGAGTATTACCAGTTTCAACCGGCTGCGCCGCGAGGGATTATCAGCCGAGCGCTGGAACCGGCTGCACCCGGGAGAGCCGCCGCGTCGCTGCTGGATCGAAACACAGCTCGACGGGGTCGAGGGACCATTCATAGCGGCAACCGACTACATGAAAATTGTGTCCGATCAGGTTCGTCCGTGGGTGCCGGGTGCATACGTCACGCTGGGTACCGACGGTTATGGTCGCAGCGACGGGCGTGAAGCATTGCGTCGTCACTTCGAGGTTGACCGCAACAGCATCATAGTCACGGCACTCAAGTCGCTGGCCGACGCCGGCAGCATCGAGTACGACTCGGTGAAAAAGGCCATTCACCGCTACGGTATCGACCCGGACCGGCCCAATCCGGTCGGGCTGTAGGGGGCGCGCGTGGCGACAAAAGAAATTCGCGTTCCGGATCTGGGCGATTTCGCCAACGTCGAGGTCATCGAGGTGTTGGTGAAAGCGGGCGATACCGTTGCTGCAGAAGATCCACTCATTACGCTTGAGACCGACAAGGCAACGATGGACGTGCCGGCACCGTTCGCCGGAAAAATCGGCGTTGTGCGGGTGAATGTCGGCGACCGTGTGTCCAGGAATGACCTCATCGCGATGGCCGAGGTCGACGAAGCGGAGACGGGTGATGTGCAGGCCTCCCCGGCGCCGGCTGCAGCGCAAGCCGCAACGGACAACCGCGTCGTCGAGGTGCCGGATATCGGCGATTTTGAAGGTGTCGACGTCATCGAGGTGCACGTCACAGCAGGGCAGGCGGTAGCAGCGGAGGAATCCCTGATCACGCTCGAAACGGACAAGGCGGCAATGGACGTGCCATCGCCGTATGCCGGCGAGATCGTGGAGATGCTGGTGAAAGTCGGCGACAAGGTGTCGCAGGGCGATCGCATAGCAATGCTCAGTGCGGTGGCCGGAACGAGTACGGCGGCCGCGAGTAATGAGAAACCGGCTGCGAAAATGCAGCCCGCGGTAGACGCTTCCGAGGCTGTCACGATTGCGCAGCAGCCCGCACCAAAAGCTCCGGTCGGCGGTCTGCCGCAAATCGACGAATCTTCCTTTGCCACTGCTCACGCCGGCCCTTCGGTACGTCGTTTCGCCCGTGACCTGGGTGTCGACCTGGGGCGGGTCAGCGGTAGCGGGCGCAAGGGCCGGGTAACACGCGACGATGTGACCGCCTTCGTCAAGGCGGTGATGACCGGTTCAATGCCAGCTGCGGTGGCAGCACTGCCGGAAGTGCCAAAGGTGGACTTTGCCAAATTCGGCGAAGTCGAAGTAAAGAAACTCAGCCGTATACAGAAGATTTCCGGGCCGCGGCTGCACGCCAGCTGGGTCAACCTGCCGCATGTCACACAGCATGACCTGGCCGATATCACCGAGCTCGAGCAAAACCGCAAAAAGCTCAAGCCAAAAGCGGCCGAGCAGGGCGCCAGGCTCACGCCGCTGGCGTTTTTCGTCAAGGCCTGTGCTGCTGCATTGCAGGAGTTCCCCGGTTTTAATGCGTCGCTCGATCATGCCGGCGACAACCTGGTGCTGAAAAAGTATTGTCACATCGGCTTTGCTGCCGACACGCCGAACGGACTGGTCGTGCCGGTCATTCGCGATGCAGACCAGAAAGACCTGTTGCAGATTGCCATCGAACTCGGTGAGCTGGCTGGCCAGGCGCGTGACGGCAAGCTGCCGGGTGAGGCGATGCGCGGTGGCTGTTTCACTATTTCCAGTCTGGGCGGTATTGGCGGAACCGCGTTCACGCCAATCATCAATGCGCCGGAAGTAGCCATCCTGGGCATATCGCGGGCAGCCATGCAGCCGGTCTGGCTGGACGGCGAGTTTCAGCCACGGCTCATGGTCCCGCTGTCGCTGAGCTATGACCATCGTGTCATTGATGGTGCTGCAGCGGTTCGATTCACGACGTTTCTCGGCCAGGTGCTGGCCGACCCGGCGTCACTGATACCTGACAGTCTCAAATGAGCGCGGGTATATCGATCCGGGTCCCGGACATTGGTGATTTCACCAACGTCGATGTCATTGAGGTGCACGTCAGCGCGGGCGACACGGTTGCGGCGGAAGATCCACTGATCACGCTGGAGACCGACAAAGCGGCGATGGATATTCCCGCGCCGCAATCCGGCACAGTCGGCGAAGTCAGCCTGGCCGTGGGCGACAAGGCTTCTGAGGGAACTCTGGTATGCCTGCTGCAGCCATCAGAGACTGCAACAGATACGCCGGCTGCAGCTATGCAGGATGTCGCGCAGGATGTCACGCAGGAGGCGGCGCCGGTGGCGGGTGGTTACACCGGAAAAGTTGATCTGACCACGCAGCTTGTTGCCCTTGGGGCCGGCGTTGGCGGTTATGCCGCAGCCTTTCGCGCTGCGGATTCAGGTCTGCAGGTCACGTTGGTCGATCGCTGGCCGACGCTGGGCGGAGTATGTCTTAATGTCGGCTGCATCCCGTCCAAAGCCTATCTGCATGCGGCGAAAGTTATTGAAGACGCCGCGCATATGGCCGGGCAGGGGATAACTTTCGGGCCGCCTGAAATCGACCATGAAAAGCTTCGTGGCTGGAAAGACCAGGTTGTCAAAAAGCTGACCGGTGGCCTGGCTGGGCTGGCGAAACAGCGGAAAGTTGATGTCATCCAGGGAGAGGCGCGGTTTCTTTCACCGCACCACCTGGAAATAACGGGGCCGGATGGTACCCGCGTACTGCAGTTCGAGCAGTGCGTGATTGCTGCGGGCTCGGAACCGGCCCGGCTGCCGTTTCAGCCTGACGATGAGCGCATACTCGACTCGACCAGTGCGCTCGAGCTCGAGGGATTGCCGGAATCGATGCTGGTCATCGGTGGGGGAATTATCGGCCTGGAAATGGCCACGGTGTACTCGGCGCTCGGCACGAAAATTACTGTGGTCGAGCTGACCGACAAGCTGATTCCTGAATGTGATCAGGACCTGGTGCGCCCGCTGCGTAAACGCATTGCAAAGCAGTACCAGGATATCTATCTCGGTACCAGCGTGACCGGCATGAAGGCTGGCAAGAAAGGAATTACGGTCACGTTCGAGGGCAAAGACGCCCCGGCCGAGGCAACCTATGACAGGGTCCTGGTGGCCATTGGCCGCAAACCCAATGGCGCGTTGCTGGACGCCGAAAACGCTGGAGTCGTTGTCGACGATCGCGGGTTTATCAGTGTCGACAGGCAGATGCGTACCAACGTGTCTCACATATTCGCGGTTGGTGACATCGTCGGCCAGCCGATGCTTGCTCATAAAGGTACCCACCAGGGACGTGTCGCTGCAGAAGTCGCCGCCGGGCACAAGGTGGCGTTCGATGCACGGGTCATCCCCTCGGTTGCGTATACCGACCCGGAAATAGCCTGGGTGGGGATAACCGAAAACGAGGCAAAAGCAGCCGGCATTGACTACGGCAAGGGCGTATTCCCGTGGGCGGCCAGCGGGCGCTCTCTTGGCATGGGTCGCGATGAGGGCAGCACCAAGCTGCTGTTCGACGAGGACACCGGACAAATCATCGGGGCAGGTATCGTCGGCCCGCATGCCGGTGACCTGATCTCCGAGTGTGCGCTGGCAATCGAGATGGGTTGTGATGCAGAAGACCTGGGCTTGACCATCCATCCACATCCAACCCTGTCCGAGACGGTAATGATGGCGGCAGAGATGTTCGAGGGTACGATTATCGATCTCTACGCGCCGAAGAAAAAAAAGAAGAAGAAATAGATGCGGCATCTGATGCTTGTGGTCCTGCTGGCCGGACTGTTCGGTTGCGAGATCGGAAGCTCTGACGACTGCTGTGACATCAGGCTTGTCACCGAAGTACCCCCGGACAGTGGCGCTGTGTTTATGACCGGCAACCTGCCACAGCTGGGGCCGTGGCGGCCCGATGGCCAGCTCATGAGCGGTGACGGCGAAATACGGACTACCATTATCAGGGTGGCCCGCGGTCAAACCTTCGAGTACAAGTTCACATTGGGCAGCTGGGATCGCGAGGCGCTAAACGCTGACGGGCATGTCCCGGCAAATTTCTCTGTCCTGGCAGATGCTCACAAGGAGGTCACTCACCGGATTACCCGGTTCAAGCCCGATCCGCTGACCTATTTTGACGACTGGCGGGCAGCAGGGATCAAGGGGCGAATGGAATTCTGGCCCAACATCGAGTCAGTATTTCTGGATCCGCTGCGGCACGTGGAAATCTGGTTGCCACCCGGTTATGACGACAGCGACAGCAAACGTTATCCGGTGCTGTACGCACACGATGGTCAGAATCTTTTCGATCCGCGACGCGCCAGCACTGGCGTTGACTGGGGTGTCGACGAGACAATCGTGCGGCTGGCGCGCGAAGGGCAAATTGATCCACCTATCGTCGTTGGTATCTGGAGCAGCGCGGATCGTGGCATGGAATACTCTCCCTGGCATGATGCACCGGAGTACGCACGCTTTCTCATCGAAGAACTGAAGCCACGTGTAGACCGGCAATTTCGCACCCTGACCGATGCTGCCAGCACGGCCACAATGGGCGCGTCACTGGGTGGGCTGATTTCGTATTATCTTGTGACCCATCATCCGGAAGTTTTTGGCGCGTGTGGTTGTATGTCGACGCACTTTCCGATTTCCGAGCATGTCTATGCGCAGTTCTTTGCCAATGCCGACAAGAAAAACTCCGATCGAATGCCCTATATCCTGCGTGATATCGCCGCCGGTGCGACCGTGCCTGATGGCGCACGCTACTGGTTCGACTACGGCGGCCACGGGCTGGATGCACAATACGGCGAGACCCACCAGGCCGTCCGGGAGTGGTTGCTCGCGCAGGGCAAGACAGAGGATGTCGATTTCGTGATTCGGGAGTACCCGCAGGCTGACCACAATGAGGCCTCCTGGCGTGCCCGCCTGGCAGACCCGCTGACATTCCTGTTTGGTCGGTAGGAGCGGCTTCAGCCGCGAACACCAGAATCGCGCCGGGTGTGTGAGTGACCAGCCGCGACTGTTTTTGCTGGCTGTCCCGGCTCAGGCCGCGCTGACCTGGTTCGACGGCATCACATCCGGATAGAGCTCGTTGAGCGGTACGGACTTGCCGTCTTCGCCAACGATGCGGCAGTGCATGCGCCGCAGCTGGCGCGGTTCTGAAACGCCGCAGGAATGCGCTATGACTCCTACCTCGTGAATCATGTTTTTAGCGTACTGGCCGACCCGCACTGCCTTGTCCTGCGAATCCAGCCCGGCCTGCAGCCGCTTGTCATGCGTCGTGATGCCGGTCGGGCAGGTGTTCTTGTTGCACTGCATAGCCTGGATGCAACCCAGCGCAAACATGAAACCGCGAGCAGAAACAACAAAGTCCGCACCCGCGCAAAGGGCCCAGGCAACCTGCGCGGGCGTGACCAGCTTGCCGCTGGCGATGACAGGGATGCGATCGTTGAGTTCGTAACGGTTGATGATGTCCACCACCATCGGCAGGCTCTCGCGTATCGGCAGGCCCATGAAATCAATCAGGCTCATCGGTGCCGCACCGGTGCCGCCGTCCGCGCTATCGACGGTAATAAAGTCGGGTGCCGAGTCGCGGCCGCGCAGGTGAATTTCCTCGCACATCTCCTCGAGCCAGCCATAAGCGCCGATCACTGCCTTGAAGCCGACCGGTTTTCCGGTGACGCGGCGGATTCGGGCAATCATGTCGAGCAGGTCTGCAGTGCTGTCAATTTCAACATGGCGATTCGGACTGATCGAGTCCTCGCCAACCGGTATGCCGCGGATGGCGGCGATCGTCTTATTAACTTTCTCGCCGGGCAGTATTCCGCCTTTGCCCGGTTTCGCGCCCTGGCTCAGCTTGAGTTCGATCATCCTGACCTGCTCATGGGCAGCGGCCTCGCGCAGCTTGTCATCAGACAGGTTGCCGTCTGCATCGCGTACCCCGTACTTGGCCGTGCCGATCTGGAACACGACATCGCAGCCGGATTCCAGGTGCACAGGAGCCAGGCCGCCCTCGCCGGTGTTAAGCCAGATGCCGGCTTTGTTTGCGCCGTGCGACAGGGCGCGCACGGCTGGCGTGGACAAGGCACCGTAGCTCATGGCTGAAATATTAAAAAAGGACGGAGCGTCGTAAGGGTGTTTGCAGTTCGCGCCGATCACCATGCTGGCCGGGCTGGCGGCATCCTTGTCCAGCGTTGGGTAGGGACAGTTGACGAACATGATAGACCCGAGCGGCTTCATGTCGCGGGTTGAGCCAAACGCAACGGTGTTGTCCACGTTCTTGGCGGCACGGTAGACCCATGAGCGCTCCGCGCGATTGAACGGCATTTCCTCGCGATCGAGGGCAAAGAAATACTGGCGGAAAAATTCGCCGAGGTGTTCGAACCAGTAACGGAACCTGCCGATGACCGGAAAGTTGCGCCGGATTGCGTGCTTTTTCTGCGTCCGGTCGATCACATACATCACGATGATCGCCAGCAATGCCACGCCGACAACCAGAATAAACAGTCCGGCCATAATTTGTAGTGTCCGGAACACAAATCCCATCGGCTCCATCAAATGCTCTCCTTGTCGTTTGCCAGCTCTGGTGCGTCAGCAACGCTGGTTTTATTCGCGCCGGCTGCGCGACAGCAGGTGGTCGAGGCTGATTCTGCCGGCACCCGTGAACAGCAGTGCCAGCAACATTACGAGGTAGGTAACGGCCCACTCGACGCCACTGTTTGACACCACGAAACTGCCTTTTTCGGTAAGCCACTCGTAGTTGGCGTTGTCCCGCAGGATATCTTTGGCCCGGTCCAGTCGCTTCGATGCTTCGCCGGCATCATCCGCCTCGATCCCGAATGTGTACTTGCTGGCATAAGGGCTCTGTGCGTCATGCACGGCCTGCCAGCCGTTTTCCAGGTGGACTGTCCCCATAGCGACGATCATCGTGGCGATAAGCGGGATACTTATCCAGCGGGTCGCCAGGCCCAGTAACAGCAGCACCCCGCCGGCCACTTCGGTGGCGGTAGCGAGGAAAGCCATCAGCCCCGGGAATGGCAGGCCCAGGCCCCAGTCATCGTTACCAAACCAGTTGACGACATTTTCGAAGCCACCGACCTTGTTCATGCCGGCAACCCAGAACACCGGTGCAAGGTACAGTCGCAGCGCCAGCGGACCCAGCCAGTCAAACCTGTTGAGCCAGTCAACCACGGTGTCGTTCAGACGGTGCATGCCTGCGGCAATACCCATAGTGCTCTCCCAGCTGAAAATTCAGGACTTCACGGTGCCCAGGATGACGTCGTGCCGGTGCAGGCGCTCGAGGATGTCGCGACCTGCATCGATAATAGCGGTGGCATCCTCATGACCAATTTCACCGGCGATCTGGCTGAGCAGCTCGCACCCGGTGCGTGCTTCCTGGCGTTCGATGAGCTCGATCAGGCGCGCAGTGACAGCATTGATTTCGAGAAAACCAATCTTGTCACCCTGGTCGCGGTAGACCACCAGGAAAGTTGCGTCCTCGCCGGGCTCGTCGGGCATGAAATCCGGGCTGATGCGGTGTACCGGGTAGGTATAAGCCAGCGACCAGCTGGTTGGTGAAATTACCGGAACGCCCTCGATCAGGTCGCCACGCGGGTCGACGGCTTCCATGTCCGGTTCCACTTCCAGAATCGCAACGGCAAGCTCGGACCATTCGTAATGCGCCAGCTCCAGCATGAAGGCCGGCTCGTCATCGGCCAGCTCATGCTCTTCCTGCAGGTAAGTAATAAACTCCTGAGGCATTTCCAGGAAAAGCGGCGTATGTGATTGATGTTTCGCAAAATACTTGCGGAGCAACCGGTGCCAATGGCTGTCACTGAGGACCTTGCGCAGGATCGGGAAGGTACCCGCAAGCAGGCTCTGGACATTGTTGTAGAACAGCTCGCGATAAATCGCCAGCCGCCGGTCCTCGATACCCGCTGGCGCCGGGTTGCCCTGCGGGTCACGGATGTGGGCGGCAAATTCGTATTGCAGCTGCTGAAACTGTGGTTTATCCGACATCGATAGTTGCTTCCGGCGTGGTTTCTTTCACGCGCTGTTTTTCCTGCAGGTCGCGAATGATGTCGACTTCCTGCATCAACTCAGGCAGCGGTGGAATGTTGAAATCGCGCTCCAGCAGGGTGGGTATCACGCCGAATTCATCGTAGGCGGCGGCCAGCAGCGACCAGACCGGGTCGCATACGTCTGACCCGTGAGTGTCGACGCGCAGGTCCTCGGCTTCGACGAAATGCCCGGCGACGTGCAGGTACATGATGCGATCTGCGGGCATGGCGCGCAGGAACTCCTCCGCATCGTAACCATGATTGATGCTGTTGACGTAGATGTTGTTGACATCCAGCAGCAGTTTGCAATCCGCCTCCTGCAGTATTGCATTGATAAACTCGATTTCCTCGATTTCCTTGCCTGGCGCGGCGTAGTAGGAGACGTTTTCGATCGCGATTTGCCGATCGAGAATATCCTGGGTACGCCTGATACGGTCAGCAACGTAGGAGACGGCCTCCGTGGTAAACGGGATCGGCATCAGGTCATACAGGTGCCCGTCATCCGTGCAGTAACTGAGGTGCTCGGTGTAGGCGCGAATCCCGTGATCGTCGAGAAAGCCCTTCAGCCGCAGCAGGAACTCTTCGTCCAGCGGTGACGGCCCGCCCAGTGACAGGGACAGCCCATGACTGACAAAGGGAAAGCGCTCGGTGAAATAGCGAAACTTCCGTCCGAGGGAGCCGCCGACACCGATCCAGTTTTCCGGCGCGACTTCGAGAAAATCCACCTGGTCCGGAGGGTTCTCGCGTAGCGGCGTGAGCATGGTGCGGCGCAGTCCGATTCCTGCGCCATGGACCGGGTAGTCTGTGTCAGTCATCGTGTCTCCAGACGGCTGGGGTAGCAGACCGGCCGTAGCGCGATTCTATTACAACAACTGCTGTACCGCCCGCAGATAGGCCTGTTCGTCCGGCATCGAGCCGCTGCGTTGCGCCTCGATCAGCATTTCCGCCAGGCAATCGAGCATCCGATGCTCGGCCTGGTGCGCATCCCCCTCACGCAGGCTCAGCCGCTGCCAGGCGGCGCTGATGCCGGCCGGGCGATCCACGCTGAGCTGCTCGCGAATGCTTATGTGCATGGCCATGTGCAGGAACGGATTGGTCTGGCCCTGTTCGACCGTATAGTCCCGGTCAATGTCGCCAGCGCCCAGCAGCTTGTGATACTCGGGATGTTCAGCAATAACCGCAGCAATCACCTGCTCCATCGGCGCAAGGGGCATGCCTGCCTGCGTCTTCCGGTACGTGTCGACAAATACCTGGCGCATGTCGTTGCGATCGCCATACAGCATGGCGGCAGTATGCCGGATTGCAGACTCAGGCGGGCGTCTTGCGGCGATACTCGCACAAATCGGCTATTGCACAATCCGGGCAGTCCGGCTTGCGCGCTTTGCAGACATAGCGGCCATGCAGGATCAGCCAGTGGTGGCAATGCTGGCGAAACTGCTCCGGTACCAGCCGGAGCAGCCGCTTTTCCACCTCCAGTGGCGTCTTTCCCGGTGCAATGCCGGTACGGTTAGACACCCGGAAGATATGGGTATCGACCGCTATCGTCGGGTGGCCGAACGCGGTGTTCAGGACCACGTTGGCAGTCTTGCGGCCCACTCCCGGCAACGCCTCGAGAGCAGCGCGATCCTCCGGCACCTGGCCATCATGCTGCTCCAGAAGTATCCGGCAGGTGGCGATGATGTTTTTCGCTTTGCTGTTGTACAAACCGATGGTGCGGATATAGGGGGTGAGTCCGGCAACACCGAGGTCCAGGATTTTCTGCGGGGTATTGGCAACGGCAAACAGCTTTTCTGTCGCCTTGTTCACGCTGACATCGGTGGCCTGTGCTGACAGGATTACTGACACCAGGAGTTCGAACGGGTTGCTGTAAACCAGTTCGGTGGTCGGGTGTGGATCGGCAGCGCGCAGCCGCGAGAAAATTTCTGTGCGCTTGTCGCGGTTCACTCTGCTGTCGCTTGCGTCTCGGCGACCGGCAGGGCGGCTGCGATCTCTCGCCCCGCCAGCACATTGCGCAGTGCAATCAGCAGACCAACGATGATAAAAGCGCCTGGCGGCAATGCGGCGATGATAAATCCGCTGTCGAACAACTGGATGGCTGCGCTGCGCCATGTCTCGCCAAACAGCATGTGCGCGTCCGCCAGGATGGAACCCCGGCCCACCATCTCCCGCACCGTCCCGGTCACCACCAGCACCAGCATGAATCCGGCTCCCGTCATCAGGCCGTCCAGCGCGGCACGCAACGGGTCGGTGCGCGAGGCGAAGACTTCGGCCCGCGCCAGTATTGCGCAGTTGCTGACAATGAGCGGCACAAAAATACCCAGCTCGCGATGCAGTTCGAAAAACCTGGCGTGCATGAAAAGGTCGACCAGGGTTACCAGGCCGGCGATGACCAGGACAAACAGTGCAATACGGGTTTCAGGCCTTAGCACCGGTCGCGCAAGCGAGGCAAAGACGTTTGACAGCAGCAATACGGCCATTGTGGCGACACCCAGGCCGATAGCGTTGACAGTGGTGGTGGTTACTGCCAGCAGCGGGCACAGGCCCAGCATCTGTACCTGACCGGAATTGTTGCGCCACAGCCCGTCCCGGATGATGTCTGTTAGCGGTTTTGTCATCATGTTGAGGGAGTCTCTGCGAACAGCTGCTCGCGATTGGCCTGGAAGTATAGTAGTGCGTCGCGTACCGCCCTGACCACCGCACGCGGCGTGATGGTTGCGCCGGTAAACTGGTCGAATTTACCGCCATCGCTCTTTACTGCCCATTCCTGCACCGGCGGATTGCCTAACGCCTTTCCGTCGAAGGTCAGAATCCAGTTGGAGCGCCGGGTGTCGATCTGATCGCCCAGTCCCGGCGTCTCACGGTGTTCGACCGCCCGCACGCCGGCAACCGTGCCGTCGTGGTTTATGCCGACCAGTAGCTGGATGGCGCCACTGTAACCTTGTGGTGCCACCACGCGCATGATTAATGCGACCGGCATGCCATTGCTGCGTGCGCGGTAAACCGTCACTGGCTCTTCACTGCCCAGCAACTCGGGGTCCAGCGCCTGCGTGGTGTCATCGAACAGCGAGTTGTCGTAGCGCTCCGCCGGCACAATTTCGTGCAGAACACGCAGCCGGTAGTTACGCTCATTGAGTGCTATTTCCGCCGCAGTCTGTTGCCAGGTCAGCGCTGCTGCCGCTGCGACTATCGCTGCCAGTATCAGCAGCGCTACCAGACCCGGCCAGCTGGCGCCTTTAGTCATCGCGCGCTCCATACGGTTTCGGTATCGTGAAATAGTCAATCGCAGGTACGGCCACGTTCATGATCAACACGGCAAAGGCAATGCCGTCGGGGTATGCCGCCCAGGTGCGGATGATGTAAGCAATCACGCCGATACCAAAACCGTAGATCAGCCGGCCGCGCAGGCTGGTGGCTGCCGAGACCGGGTCAGTCGCGATAAAAAAAGCGCCCAGCATTGTTGCGCCAGTAGTCAGGTGAAACAGCGGAGACGGATTGCGGTCCGCATCAGCAAGGTAGAAAAGCGTCGCCATCAACGCCAGTCCGGCGATAACAGCGAGCGGAATATGCCAGCGGATAATGCCGCGCGCCAGCATATAGATACCGCCCGCAGCAACGGCAAGATTGATCCACAGCCAGGCACCGACGATTGATCCATGCATGGTGGGATTGGCGTTTATTTCGCTCATCGTCATCGCGCGGCTCAGGTCGCTCTGCACCTGGTCGAGCGGTGTTGCCGAAGTGATCGCATCCCAGCCGGCAGCCGGGGGCGTTGACGCGAATATCGCCGCCAGTGTCTGACCGACACTGAGTCCGTCGCCAGCACCGCGTGGCGCAATCCACAGATCTGCCATCTCCGTCGGAAAAGCTATCAACAGCAGAACATAGCCGGCCATCGCGGGATTGAAGGGATTAAAGCCGAGGCCGCCGTACAGATGTTTGGCAAACACAATGGCAAACAGGGTGCCGGTCACCGTAACGTACCAGGGTGTCAGCGACGGCAGCGCGAACGCCAATAGAGCAGCGGTAACTACCGCGCTGTAGTCAGACAGATACAGGCGAACGTCGCGCCGGCGCAGCCGCAATATGGCAGCTTCACTGGCGAGCGCAACGGCACACGCAATGGCCACGTTAACGATAAGACCGGCGCCAAAGTACCAGGTGTAGACAACCACCGCGGGTATCAGCGCATAGAGCACTTCGCGCATCACCTGCGGCACGGGGCGCGCGGAGATGATGTGCGGAGCCGGCTCGACCTGGAATTTCATTGCGTCTCGGTACGGTCGCGCCGCGCCTCTTTCTGCCTGACCCGTGTCATGACATCGGTAATTACCTTGCGGCGCTTGTGTATATCAGCTGCGGCTGCGGCCTTGCGTTTCTTCGCGGCAATACGCGCGGCCCTGTCCTGCGCAGCATCTGCCAGGCGCCGGTTGCGATCCTCATAGCGTTGTCGCGCCAGGGCGGCCCGCTCGCGGTCGGCATCCTGCACGGCAATTTCGGCTTTGGCAAAACGGAAATGCTGTGCCAGCCGAATATTGCTCGGACAGACATAGTCGCAGCAACCGCATTCGATGCAGTCGAATATGTTATAGCGCTCAAGTTTTTCCAGATCGTGTGAACCGGCGTGCCAGTACAGCTGCTGCGGCAGCAGCCGGGACGGGCAAACCCGTGCGCACTCACCGCAGCGGATGCATGGTCGTATGTCTTTTGACGAGCGTCCCTGGTCAGCCGTCATGGCCAGGATCGAGTTACAAGCCTTGACGACCGGGATATTGTCATCGCCCACTGCGAAACCCATCATGGCGCCGCCAACGACCAGGCGATCCACATCGCTGGTATAACCGCCGCACAGCTCGACAAGGCTGCTGACCGGGGTTCCGAGCCGGGCAATAATGTTTGCGGGGCGGGCGATCGCATCGCCGCACACCGATACGATGCGCTCAGTCAACGGCCGGCCAGTGGTGACGGCAGTGTTTATTGCCGCGGCGGTAGCGACATTGAGGCAGACGAAGCCGATATCGAGCGGCAGACCGCGGCTGGGCACTTCGCGACCGCTGAGCGCCTGGATCAGCTGTCTTTCCGATCCTTCCGGGTAGATAGCCGGCACCCGGACCACCTCGAAGCGATCATCATCGAATTCCTCTACCGCCAGACGCAGGGCAGCTTCGCTTTCCGGTTTGTCCTCCTCGATGCCGATAATGCAGCGGTTGACCTGCAGGATATGCAGCACTATCCGGGCTCCGGCAATGATGTCGGTGGCGTAGCGACGCATCAGCGCTTCATCGCAACTGATTTGCGGGTCGCATTCAGCACCGTTAAGGATCAGCGTGTGGACGTTGATATCGGCGCGTGCTGTCAGCTTGGTGGACGTCGGGAAAACGGCGCCACCGAGTCCGACTATGCCGGCCTCGCGGACCCGTTGCCTGACCCGCACGGGATCTTCGGTGTGGTAGTCGCCGACTACCGGATGTAGCTCACACCATTCATCTTTGCCATCCGCCTCGATCGTAATACACGGTGCGCTGAGTCCGGACGGATGCGGCACGGGCTGCTCATCAATGGCGATTACCGTGCCGGATGTAGTGGCATGAATGTTGGCACTGATAAAGCCATCGGCAACGGCAATCTGCTGGCCACGCAGCACGCGCTGGCCGGGCTTGACGCAGGGGATCGCCGGTAAGCCGGCATGCTGTGTGAGTGGTAGCACCACGTGTGGCGGTGGTGGCGCGGTCTCCAACGGTTGTCCGGCGAGCTCGTGTTTGTCAGTCGGCAGATACAGTCCGCCGTAAAAACCCGACGGCCTGCGCGTTGGCGTCAGCACGTCTCCGACGGGGGCCTCGTCGAGGTCCAGCAGGTTAGCTTTCGCCTGATCCTGGTTCATGACAGCTGATCGAGCCGCGCCTCGGGTTCACGTCGCGGTCGTGGCCGTTTCCATGCGCGCAGCCCGCTCACGGCAGGTTCCATGGCAATGCAATCTACGGGACAGACAGGGACGCACAGGGTGCAGCCGGTACACTCCTGGGCGATGACCGTGTGCATCATTTTTCGTGCGCCGATAATGGCATCGACCGGACAGGCCAGAATGCACTTTTTGCAGCCGATACAGGCGGACTCATCAATCAGCGCAATTTCCCGGGGTTTAGTGCTGCCAAATTGCGGGTCAAGCGGCAGCGGTGCTCGACCGAGAAGTTTTGCCAGTTCGCGTATGGTGATCTCGCCGCCAGGCGGGCAGCGGTTGATTTTGGCATCGCCACGAAAGACTGCCTCGGCATACGGGCGACAGCCCGGGTAGCCGCACTGGCCGCATTGCGTTTGTGGCAGCAACTGGTCTATTGCATCAGTTACCGGGCTGCCCTGCGGGCGCAGCACGCGCGTCACGAGCATCAGAGCGAGGCCGATCAGCATCGCGATGCCAACCAGAAAGAGCATTGCAGCGGTCATCTCAGGTACTGATCAGCCCGGTGAATCCCATAAAAGCGAGTGACATTATCCCTGCCGTGATCATGGCTATGGCGGCGCCACGGAACGGACGAGGTACATCGGCCACGGCTACCCGTTCCCTGATCGCGGCGAACAGGACCAGCACAAGCGAAAACCCGGCGCCCGCGCCAAACCCGTAGAACACCGAATGCAGGAAACTGTGCGACTCCTGTGCGTTTAGCAGCACGATACCCAGGATTGCACAGTTGCTGGCCACCAGCGGCAGAAAAATTCCCAGCAGCTGGTGCAGCAAAGGATCGACCTTCAGCACCATAAGCTCGGTGAGTTTCGCCACCGCCGCGATAACAAGTATGAAAGTGATTATTCGCAGGTAGTCCAGGTCGAGCGGCAGAAGCACGTATCGCTCGACCAGAAAGGCGAGCGCTGCCGCAAGCGTCAAAACGAAAGTCGTGGCAAGTGACATGCCTATCGCGGTTTCCAGCTTGGCAGATGTACCAAATACCGGGCAAAGACCAAGAAAACGGGTCAGCACCAGGTTATTCACCAGCACTGCACCGACCAGAATCAGCAGTAAGTCGTTCATCGCACCCGCATGCCGGGCGTGGCGCCGCTGTCCGGGCTGACCAGGAATATCTCGCTGTCACCCGGGCCGGCAGCCAGCACCATGCCCTCGGACGTACCAAAACGCATCTTGCGTGGCTTGAGATTGGCCACGACCACGGTCAGGCGGCCCTCCAGCTGGTGTGGCTCATAGGCTGTGCGGATGCCGGCAAAAACCGTGCGTTGCCCGTCACCAATATCCAGCTGCAGCCGCAACAGCTTGTCGGCACCGTCAACCAGCTCGGCGCTGACGATCTTTGCAACGCGCAGGTCGACTTCCAGGAACTGGTCGATACTGATATCGCCGTCCTGTTTTTCCACCGGCGCGGATTTCGCTGCAGGCACGTCGTCAGTTTCGGTCGACAGCATTTTTTCTACCTGCTCGAGATCCATGCGCCTGATGATCGGCTTGAACTTGTTGACCGGGGCATCAAGCAACGGGGTACCGGCATCGGCCCAGGTCAACGGGGCGCTGGCAAACAACTCCTCGCTGGCGGCAGCAATGTCTGGCAACACCGGCTTCAAATAGACAATCAGCGTGCGATAAAGATTCATCCCCTGCGTGCAGACAGCGTGTACTTCCTGCTGCCGCGTTTGATCCTTTATGGCCTGCCAGGGCTTGTGCTCGTCAATGTAACGATTGGCCACGTCGGCCAGCGTCATGATGCGACGCATCGCCCTTGAATACTCGCGCGCTTCGTAAAGAGCTGCAATTTCGTCACCAGCTGCTGCAAATTGCTCGAACAGCTCGGGCGCTGGCAATTGTTCGGCCAGTCGGCCGTCGAATTTCCTGCTGATAAAGCCGGCACAGCGACTGGCGATGTTTACCAGCTTGCCGACGACGTCGGAGTTTACGCGCTGCACAAAGTCCTCGAGGTTGAGGTCTATATCGTCGACCCCTGACCCGAGCTTGGCTGCGTAGTAGTAGCGCAGGTACTCCGGTGAGAGGTTGTCGAGATACTGTCGTGCCGTTATGAACGTCCGGCGGCGCTTGGACATCTTTTGTCCGTTTACGGTGAGAAAACCATGCACATAAACAGAGGACGGAATACGAAACCCTGCACCGCGCAGTACGGCCGGCCAGAACAGGCAATGGAAGTAGACGATGTCCTTACCGATGAAGTGATAAACCTCGGTGTCGCTTCCAGGCGCCCAGAAGTCATCGAATTCCAGCTCCGGAGTGCGGTCGCAGAGATTTTTGAAGCTGGCCATATAGCCGACCGGGGCATCGAGCCAGACGTAGAAATAGTGATCGGGCAGTCCGGGAACGGCAAAGCCGAAGTAGGGCGCATCGCGCGAAATGTCCCAGTCCTGCAGGCCGGCATCGAACCATTCCTCCAGCTTGCGCGCGACGCTGTCGTGCAGCGTACCAACCCACTGGCGCAGCATCGGGGAAAAGTCCGCGAGGCGAAAAAACAGGTGTTCGGATTCGCGTTCGACCGGGGCAGTACCGGAAATAACTGACACGGCATCTTTCAGTTCTGCCGGGCTGTAAGTGGCGCCACACGATTCGCAGCTGTCGCCAAACTGATCGGGAGTATCGCAGTTGGGGCAGGTGCCGCGCACGTAACGATCCGGCAAAAACATGCCTTCTTTTTCATCGTATGCCTGGACGATGGTGCGCCGGTCAATGTGCCCATTCTGGTCCAGCGTGCGAAAAATATTCTCCATCAACTCGCGATTTTCATCGGAGTGGGTGGTGTGGTAGTTGTCGAAGCTGATGCCGAAGTCGTCGAAGTCGCGCTGGTGTTCTGCAAAAAATCGGGCGATCAGCTGTTCCGGCGTAATGCCCTCATCGCGCGCTGCGAGCATGATCGGGGTGCCGTGCGCGTCGTCTGCGCAGACAAATATGCACTGGTGGCCGCGCAGTCGCTGAAAACGCACCCAGATATCGCACTGGATGTGTTCGACCATATGCCCCAGGTGTAAGGAGCCATTGGCATAGGGCAGGGCCGTCGTGACCAGGATGCGGCGGTTTTCGCTCATAAATGACACCAGCACCGCATGATGCGGCGCAGCGATTATGCCATGCCGCGCAGGTTTATGCCGCTGTAGCTCAGGCTGCGCCGGGCGGCGCGTAGTCCTTGAAATTCTGCTTGTTGAAGGCTTTCTCGTAGGCAGCTTCGCCGGTGATCATGCGTTGCTGTACCAGCCGTTTCAGCGCCGAGTCCATGGTCTGCATACCGGACTGGGCACCGGCCTGCATAGTCGTTTCGAGCTGGTCGAGTTTGCCCTGCCGTATCAGGTTGGCGACCGCCGAGTTGTTGACCAGGATTTCCAGCGCGGCAATACGTCCGCCGCCATCTTTCTTGCGGATCAGCTGCTGCGAAATAACGCCACGCAGTGATGTGGAGATCATCGATCGTATATGGGCCTGCTTGTCGGACGGAAAGGTGTTGACGATGCGGTCGATTGTCGGCGGCGCGCCATTCGTGTGCAGCGTACCCATCACAAGTATGCCGGTTTCGGCTGCCGTTACCGCGATGCTCATGGTTTCCAGGTCGCGCATTTCGCCCACCAGGATTACATCGGGGTCTTCGCGTAACGCCGAATGCAGCGCGGCGGCAAAACTCGGTGTGTGGACGCCCACTTCACGCTGGCTGATCAGGCACTGTTTGCGGTCGTGGGTGAACTCGATCGGGTCCTCGATGGTAACGATATGGCCCTTTTTCGTCGTATTGATGTGGTCGATCATTGCGGCCAGCGTGGTGGATTTGCCCGACCCGGTCTTGCCGGTCACAAGGATCAGCCCCTGCGGGTGCTTGCACAGGTCGCGGGCAACGCGTGGCATCTTGAGCTCGTCGAGCGTCAGCGCGGTTTCGGGTATTGCCCGGAACACTGCGCCAAGGCCGTTGAGGTGACGCAGCACGTTTACGCGAAAACGACCCTTTCCGGGTAGCTCGTAGGCAAAATCCGCGCCTTCGTGTTCCTCAAGTTCCTTGCGTGCCTTTGGCGTCATGATGGTATCGAGCGACTGACGCACTTTTTCTGCATCCAGCCGATGCTCGGTCAGCGGCTGCAGTTCGCCGTATTGCCGTATGCGCGGCGGGTCGCCAGCCATGTAGTGCAGGTCGGAAGCTTCCCGCTCCAGCGTCATGGTCAGCAGATCGCTGATTGTCGCCATCAGCCGGCCACCGTGCCCTTGTCGGCACCGGGTCCACCGGCCAGGTCCTCGTCCGTGACAAAGCGACGAAACGGCTGCTTGTCGCTGGCGTACGAATAGGCATCGTTTGGATCGATCTCTTTGCGCTGTACGGCATCGAGCAGGGCCTGGTCGAGCTGTTGCATGCCCAGGTGGCGACCGGTTTGCAGCTGGGACGGTATCTGGTGGGTCTGCTCGGTCGATATAAGCTTGCCGATTGCGCGTGTCATTACCATGATCTCAAGTACTGCCTTGCGGCCACGCATGTCGGCCGTCTTGCACAGTACCTGCGAGATCACGGCATTCAGGTTGGTCGACAGGAAGCTCTTGGTTTGCTCGCGCAGGTCGCTGGGTAACGCATCGATGATGCGGTCGATACTTTTTACTGCGCCAGTCGTATGCAGTGTGCCGAGCACCAGGTGACCGGTTTCGGCTGCCGTCATTGCCATCGATATGGTCTCGGCATCACGCATTTCGCCGACCAGGATGACGTCCGGATCTTCACGCAGCGCCGCACGCAGCCCGTCAGCAAAGCTTTCCAGGTGTGTGCCAAGTTCGCGTTGCACAACCTGTGATTTCTTGCTCGGATGCACGAATTCAATCGGGTCTTCCAGGCTGATGATATTCATCGCCTTGCTGGTATTGATGTAATCGAGCATCGACGCGAGCGTAGTAGATTTACCGGTACCGGTTGCCCCGGTGACCAGGATCATGCCCTGGTGATACTCGGTCAGGTCCCTGATGACGGGTGGCAAGCCGAGCTTTTCCAGATTCGGGATTTCCGTCGGGATGTAACGAAAGGTTGCCCCCACGCCGGTTGCCTTGCGGTAAAGGTTGACGCGGAATCTCGCGCCGTCCTCGGTCACATAGGAAAAATCGAGGTCGTTGCCGCCGCCAAACCTGTTCTGCTGATTCTGCGTGAGGATCTCGTTGACGTAGCTCTCCAGCTCGGTTCCCGAGAGGTCGCGGAACTTGATCGGCATCAGGTCGCCGCTCATCCGCAGCATCGGTGGCACGCCGACCGCCAGATGCACGTCTGAACATCCCTGTGCCAGGCCCAGTTTGAGAAACGAATCAATTCTGGCCACTGTATACCTCCAGCAACGATTCCAGCCCCTCACGAACTTCGTCCATGCTGGCGGGCCGCTCCATCTTGTCGACAGACATGATCCTGCCTGCCAGCGCAACAACGTCGTCGGGCAGTTTCGGGTTCGCCTCGCCGATCGGTTTGGCATTGCCCTGGACATGCTGGTACATCACAGCCATGTGATCGCCCTCGGTATAAGGCGGCTTGCCGGTGAGCAATTCGTAGAGGATCACGCCGAGGCTGTAGATATCGGCGCGCTGGTCGATTTTTTTGCCGAGGATCTGCTCCGGTGCCATGTACTTGGGCGAGCCGATAACGTAACCGGTCTTGGTCAGGCCACTGTCACCACCGCCATGCGCGGCGGCAACGCCAAAATCCACCACTTTGACAACACGCTCGTCGTTGACCAGAACATTCGCCGGTTTCAGGTCACGGTGCACAATTCCCACCTGGTGGGCGGCCGACATGCCGTTGGCGATGTCGGCGGTGATCATCAGTGCGCGGGGGATGTCCAGCGGCTTGCGCGGCGCCATCTCGGCACTGAGGGCATGCGACGGAAAGTACTCCATGGAGATGGCATATAAGCCGGACAGGTGAACAAAATCGTAGATGCGGATCACATTTTGGTGCGTGATCTTGCGCGAGAAGCGCAGTTCGTGGACGAAACGCTGCAGCATCTCCTCATCGTCGGCAATAGCCTTGTTGAGGAACTTCAGCACCAGTCGCTCCGCTACCACCGTGTCTTCGACCAGGATTACGGTGCCGAATGCGCCTTTACCGATCTGCTGGATGAACTGGTAGCGGTTTTCGATGATGTCGCCGGGATTCAACGCGTTCAGGTCGATCATCGGCGCAGATTTTGCCGCTTCGATAGCCTCATTGGCGTTGATGAACATCGTGTGCGCCGGCTCGACCATTTGCGCGGCCTTCAGATTCTCTGCAACAGCGGTAGCGGAGAAGCGGGCGTCAAGATCCTCGCGGGCACGTTCAGCGGCGTGAGCCACGTTCTGGTCGGCGTCGGCCGTGAGGGCATGAATGCGCTCCATTACTGATTCGGCATTCACGTCGTCAGTAATCTTTGCCATCGCGCGCAGGGCTTCAATTCGAACCTCCGCCTCCGGCCGGCCCAGCAGCGGGGCAATATTGGTCAGCGCCTGCTGATCGGCGAGTACGGCTATCGCGCGCAACGCACTGGGCACTGACTTGGCTTCGCCGCTGAGCATGCCGATTATTGCCGGCAGCGCTCGCTTGTCACCGATTTCCGCCAGCGCGTCGGCGGCGCGTTCGCGTACCCACCAGTCATCGTCACGAGTTGCCTCGATCAGGAATTTTACGGCGCGCTCATCTTTTGTGGCGTTGAGAATCTCTATTGCGGCGCGCCGGATAGACTCGTCTTTGTCCTTTATGAGCTGCAGCACTGAATCGACAACTTTGGGACCGCCGATCTTTGCCAGCGCGTCGGTCGCACGCGAGCGCACCCACCAGTCGCTGTCCTTCAGCGCATCGAGCAGCGTCTTGATGGCGTTACTATCGCCGACTTCGTTCAGGACCTCGACGGCCGAGCGCCGTGAATACTCGTTCTCGCTCTGCAGCGCGCCGAGCAAATGCTTGACGGTATCCGGATGGTTGACCCGGATCATCACATCGACCGCCTTGTTCTGCACCTCGATTTCCGGATCTTCCAGCAGCTTGCCGAGTAAGGAAATATCCAGGCCCTCGGCCATTTTTGACAGCGCAGACAAGGCCGCCTGGCGTACCAGCTTGCTGCGATCGGTCAGCTGCTTCTGTAATGCCTGTTGCACGTCGCCGCGACGAAAGCGCGACAGGATATGAATAATGTGAACTCGCACCATGGCATCCTTGCCAGTCAGCCGGTCGATAAGTTCCGGCACCATGGTGTCGTTGGCCATTTCACCGACCAGCTTCATGCAGGCTTCTTTTTTGTTTGGCGCGAGGTCGTAAGCGGCGATCAGCAGCCGGCGGGCATCCACCTTGTCCTTGTGCGCGCTAAGCACCTGGATAAGCGTGGAGCCAGGGATGTCTTCGTCGTCGAGCAGGTCGAGCAGACGATTGGGATCGTAGGTAGTGCGACTGGTCAGGGCCCAGGCGACACCGGAGACCACGCGCTGGCTGTCGCTCTTCAGCGCCTCGATATATTCGGGCAGTGTTTTCTCATTGAGCAACTGCGCGAGTATGTCGATGAAGGTAATAGTCTGTTCTTTGTCGGCCGTGCTGAGCGCCTCGACGACATGACTGACCGCAGCCGGGCCGAGGCCAACGATCTTGTCAGAGATCGCCTTGACGTCAGCCGACTCGTCGCCATGACGCCGTACGGCAACCAGCTGATCGACAAGTTTCTCGGCCTTGATGCTGCGAAGGAACTTCATCGCGGTCCCTGAATCTCCATTTGCTGTTCGCCTGGCGGCGCGGTCGCCGCGGTGCCGGATCGCTGAGTCCTGTTTGCAGCGATCGGTATTCTACATGGTATCGCTAAGTCATTGTTCGTGAAAGGCTGGGATTATCGCGGTCCGGCATTTCGCTGCTGGCCGGGCCTGCCTGCAGGCTGATTGACTTTACCGGGTGCGGCGTCTCAAATGCGCGGATCAGAAAGATCTATCAGCAGGACTCGTGGAAAATACCGAACAACAGATTGAAAGCGCCCTGGCGGGCTATGTCGACCCGTATACCGGCAGTGACCTGGCCAGCAGTGGCGCAATTGAGAATATTACATTCACTGACGGCACTGCAGAGCTGCTAATAAAGCTCGGTTATGCGGCTGGCCGCCATCATGACGCGCTCGTAGCGGCGCTGAAGGCACCGCTGCTTGAGCTCGATGCAGTCGACAATGTCCGTATCGAGATCAGAACGGAGATTACGCCGCATGCCGTTCAGGGCCAGCTCAAGCCTATGCCCGGTGTCAGCAACGTAATTGCAGTGGCTTCAGGCAAGGGCGGCGTAGGAAAGTCAACGACAGCGGTTAACATTGCGCTGGCATTCGCTGCCGATGGTGCACGAGCAGGCATCCTGGACGCCGATATCTATGGTCCGAGCCAGCCGCGCATGCTGGGCAAGCGCGGTGAACGCCCGGAAAGCCGTGATGGCAAAAGTCTCGAGCCGGTCAGCGCGCACGGTATCGCCAGCATGTCGATCGGCTACCTGATCGATGAGGACCAGCCGATGGTCTGGCGGGGGCCAATGGTGACACAGGCGCTCAGCCAGCTGATCAATGACACCAACTGGGGCGAACTGGATTACCTGGTGGTGGATATGCCACCCGGCACCGGCGACACGCAGTTGACCTTGTCCCAGCGGGTGCCGGTCAGCGGTGCCGTGATCGTTACCACGCCTCAGGATATTGCCCTGCTCGATGCCCGCAAGGGCCTGCGGATGTTCGAGAAAGTGGACGTGAACGTGCTGGGTGTAGTCGAGAACATGTCGACTCATATCTGTTCGCAGTGTGGGCACGAGGAGCCAGTATTCGGGACCGGGGGTGGCGAACGAATGGCGCAGGAATACGAAGTGCCGTTCCTCGGCGGGCTGCCGCTCGACATACGGATCCGTGAGCAGGCAGATTCCGGCAATCCAACTGTGGTCGCAGAGCCGGACAGTGAGCTGGCGCAGGCGTATTTTGACGTTGCGCGGCGTATCGGCGCACGGCTGGCACTGCAGGCGCGTGATTACAGCCGGCTGTTTCCGAAAATAGTAGTGGAGGAGTAGCGGTGACGATCAAGGCGGACTCGTGGATTAAACGAATGGCGCTTGAGCACGGCATGATCGAACCGTTCGAGCCGGCACAGGTGCGCAGCGGCGGCGACGGCAAGGTTATTTCTTATGGCGTGTCGAGCTATGGTTACGACGTGCGTTGCGCGCCGGACTTCAAGATTTTCACTAACATCAACACCGCAGTAGTGGACCCCAAGCAGTTCGACGAGAAGAGCTTCGTCGATATGGCCGGCGACACCTGTATTATCCCGCCCAATTCGTTTGCCCTGGCGCGGACTGTCGAGTATTTCCGCATCCCGCGAAATGTACTGACGATTTGTCTCGGTAAAAGCACCTACGCGCGCTGCGGCATTATTGTCAACGTTACGCCGCTGGAGCCGGAATGGGAGGGGCACGTGACCCTCGAGTTTTCAAACACCACGCCGTTACCGGCCAGGATTTATGCCAACGAGGGAGTCGCGCAGATGATCTTCATTGAGTCGGATGTGGCCTGCGACGTGTCCTATGCCGACAGGGCAGGCAAGTACCAGGGCCAGACCGGGGTGACGCTGCCGCGTTCGTAACTTATTCGTACGCGGTCAGTTCCAGCGTGCCTATCACCTTGCCGTCCTTCAGCTGCTCCATCTTGACTGGCAGGTAATTCAGTTCCGGGGCGCACCACAGGACTGATGCGCGGCTGGAACCGGGCCGCTGCCGCTCGACACGGACGGTATTGAAGCTGCCAGCCTCGACCTCGACGCGTTCTTCGCCCGTTACCTGAATCCGGTAAACTTTCTTGTCAAGCCGGTCAACAACGTTGTAGTTTTTTTCAGTTACGCCATTGGCAAGATCATTTGTCATGGCGATCTGCAGCAACTGCCGGTCGAGCAAGCCGTCGGTCAGCCCGATTGCCCGGGTTTCACCACGATACTCGGTGACGGCGCTCTGGTTGTTCCAGTCAAAGTCGATGGTGTTGCCACGCTTGTTGCGGCGTGTGCCGTCTTCGGCGACGAACGACACTGGTCGCAGCTGGCCCGCGTCGAGAGTAAATTCACTGCGATCGACCATATCGCGCGGCCGGGCCAGCCGTGCCAAACCCCTGGCGAGGGTGCGGCTTTCGAGGACATAGTGACCCTCACCGCTGTCACTGAGCGCCATCGTCATCTCACCACGCAGCCCGGAAAAGCTGGCACTGTAGTGGGCGGTGTATGGCGTCAATTCCATCGCGGTGAGGCTCGCTGGCAACAACAGCATGAGTAGCAGCAGTTTCATTTAATCTCCTGGTCCTCGGCATAGACCACCGGTCGGTGCAAACGTTCGCCGTCGAGCCACGCGATGCCGTCAGACATCTGCAGCCGGCCGGCAGCAAACCAGCTCACTACCAGCGGGTACAGCTTATGCTCCCGTTCCTGAACGCGTGCTGAAAGGCTGTTTTCGTCGTCATCGGCGTGCACACTGATCCGGGCCTGGGCGACCAGCGGGCCGCCATCCAGTTCATCTGTTACAAAATGAATACTACAGCCATGTGCCGCGTCACCGGCCTCCAGCACCCGGCGGTGGGTGTGCAGGCCGCGGTACAACGGTAGCAGTGACGGGTGAATATTGAGGGTGCGACCGTTGAAAGTGTGGACAAAAGCCGGCGAAAGAATACGCATGAAACCGGCCAGTATCACCAGCCCGGCGCCGCTCGCCGTAACCTGTCGCGCCAGTTCAGCGTCGAAGTCTTCGCGGGCTGCAAACTGCTCAGGGTCGACCAGCTGCGCAGGCAAACCGGCACGACGCGCCCGTTCCAGCCCATGGGCATCGGCGCGATCACTGATAACAGTGCTGATGGCGATGCCCGTCCGGGCTGCGCTGTCGATCAGCGACTGCAGGTTGGTGCCCGATCCGGAGATCAGTATCGCCGCGGGTAGCGGTGTACTTCTCACCACAGGTACTCGACACCATTGCCGGGAGCAATCCTGCCCAGCCGCCATGCCGTATCGCCGTGGCCCTCGAGCGTCGTCAATACCGCCTCGGCATTCTGTGGTGCGACGACCAGGACCATGCCTGCACCGCAGTTGAATGTGCGCATCATTTCCTGTCTGGAAACGTCACCGGTTTCACCCAGCCACGTGAAAATCCCGGGCATCTGCCAGCTGTTGCAGTCAATTTGTGCGCCGAGCCCGTCGGGCAGTATTCGCGGGACGTTGTCTGTCAGTCCGCCACCGGTGATGTGGGCGATACCGTGTACCAGGCGTTGCTGCAGCAGCGGTAGCAGCGCCTGCACATAGATTCTGGTTGGTTCGATCAGCGCCGATCCCAGCGTGCGCTCTCCAAATGGCGCATCAAGTCCGCTGCCACTGTCAGCCACGATGCGACGGATCAGTGAGTAACCATTGGAGTGTGGGCCTGAGCTGGCTATTGCGATCAGCTCGTCACCGCTGCTGATTGCGCTGCCGTCGATCAGGCAGTCGCGATCCACCACGCCGACGCAAAATCCTGCGAGGTCATAATCACCATCGCTGTACATGCCCGGAAGCTCCGCGGTTTCGCCGCCGATCAGTGCGGCACCCGCCTGTTTGCAGCCGTCAGCGATACCGGCAACAACGGCCGCGGCCGCGTCGACGTCCAGCTTGCCGGTGGCATAGTAGTCGAGAAAGAACAGTGGTTCGGCGCCCTGTACGACAATGTCGTTGACACACATTGCTACCAGGTCGATACCGATACCGTCGTGCCGGTTGAGTTCCATTGCCAGCTTGAGCTTGGTCCCGACGCCATCCGTTGCTGCCACCAGTACCGGTTCGCGATACTTGCTGCTGTCAAAACTGAACAGGCCGCCAAAACCGCCCAGTCCACCCAGGACTTCAGGACGGCGAGTCGCCGCGACGCTGTCACGGATGCGTTCGACCAGTCGGTTGCCGGCGTCTATATCCACGCCGGCATCGCGGTAGGTCAGGCCGGATTTGCTATTGCTCATGTGTATTACCGCGGTTCGGGTGCTGATGTGTGCTATTTTATCGGCGCCGGGCCCTGGGCCGGCTCCGATGAGACAGACCGTTTTGCCAGATTACCGAATGATAACTGTGTATGGCCGACAATTCCTCGCCGTACTCGCGCTGTGCGCCGGCATGGTTGCCGGGGCGGCGCCCGTCCCTGATCTCTACACAGCAACGGTCCCTGTCCCGGATCGATCGGAAGAGGCGCGTGAACAGGCCTTTCGCGATGGACTCGCCGCGGTCCTGGTAAAAGTTACCGGCGACCGGGGTGTGGCCGGCAGCCCTGCAACGCTCGAGCTGCTGGAGCAGGCGCGGGCGCTGCTGCAGCAGTATCGCTATGTCGAGGACTCGAAGATGTACACCGCCTTTGACGGCGCGGCCGTCGAAAGGCTTGCCCGCAATGCCGGATTGCCTGTCTGGGGCAACGACCGGCCGCCTCTGCTGACCTGGCTGGCGGTTGACTGGGGCAGCGGCAGCCGTGGCCTGATTACCGCGGGCGAGGAAACGAATCTGCGTCGGTCCATCGAGCGCGTGGCGTCCAGTCGTGGTCTTGTGCTGGTGTGGCCGCTGTTCGACAGCACCGATCGGGCCGCAATGTCCTTTAGTGACCTGTGGGGTGGATTCTCTGAAAAGATCAAGGCGGCATCGTTACGTTACGACGCTGCGGGCGTCCTGGTCGGACGCGCCAGCCGTGGGTCCGGGTCACGGCTGAACGTCCGCTGGAGTCTCGACATGGGCGGGCTGCAGGAAGAGTGGCGCGGCGGACTCAGTGCCGGTATTCATCGTGTTGCTGACCAGCTCGGGAAGCGCTTTGCCGCAAGCGACCTGGGTTTAGCCGGGGGTACGGCTATTGCGGTTTCCGGGCTGCACAGCCTGCGTGACTATGCGCGTGTTTCGGACTACCTCGACGGTCTGTCGCTGGTGCGTCATGTGGGAGTGCGGCGTATTGCCGGCGACACCGTGGTGTACGACCTGCAGCTGCAGGGCGACCCGGCCCGGTTGCCACGAGTCATTGATCTCAACGATCTGTTGCAGCCGGTGCCGGCCGTCGAAGCCGGAGCGGTCGCCGTGTCGGTCGAGCAGCGTTACCGATTCAATCCGTGAAGCTGGAGCATCTCCCCAACGCACTGTGTATCTTTCGGATACTCCTGGTGCCCCCTGTCTTGCTGGCGATCGGGCGCGAGCAGTATAAGCTCGCGCTGCTGCTGTTTGTTGTTGCCGGGCTGACCGACGGCCTGGACGGTTTTCTCGCGCGTACGTTTGACTGGCGCAGCCAGCTCGGTGCATTGCTGGATCCGGCGGCCGACAAATTGCTGATGGTCTCTTCGTTTATCTGGCTTGCACTGAGTGGCCTGATCCCGGTTTGGCTGGCAGCTGTAGTCGTCGGACGTGACGCCGTAATAGTTGGTGGAGCTATCGGCTACCGCATGCTTATCGGCCCGTTCGCCGGCGGTGCCACGAATGTCAGCAAACTCAATACGGTGCTGCAGCTGATGTTTGTCGCGGCTGTGCTGGCCGATGCCGCCTTCGCGATGCCCGGCCAGCTTGTCGTTTCCTTGCTTGGCAGCCTGGTTTTCGTCACCGCCATCGTCAGCGGCCTGCACTATGTGCGGGGCTGGACCCTGTTGGCTCTCAATGCGGGTAATCGCACATGATTGTCGAAGATCGTTTAACCAATCTGCTGATTGTCTTCGCAATTGGCTGGGTGCTTTACCTGCTGTCGCCGATTCTCACGCCATTCGTAGCGGCGTTTCTTATCGCCTACGTGGGTGATCCACTGGTTGACAGGCTGGAGCGACTACGCATGTCGCGCACCTTTGCCGTCGTCGTATTTTTTGTTCTGCTGTTTTTTGTAATGAGCGCGCTGGTGGTCCTGATTGCGCCGCTGGTCAGCGCGCAGGCCGGGGCATTGTTTGAGCGTTTGCCCGGCTATGTGCAGTGGGTCGAAAGCAGGATATTGCCCAAAGTCGTCGAGTTGACCGGATTTGATGTCGATGGCGGACTGGTGGGTCTCGGGCCGTACCTGTCCGAGTACGGCGCTTCGGCAGCCAACTGGGCAGCCGAGGCGCTGGCCAGGGTAACGCGCTCCGGGGCGGCACTGGTTGGCGTCGTGGTCAACGTGCTGCTGATCCCGGTTCTTACTTTTTACCTGCTGCGTGACTGGGACCGGATGGTCGCTGCAATAGGGGAACTGCTGCCGGTGCGCAGCAAGGAAAAGACCATCGCCATCGCGGTTGCGGCGGATGGGGCTCTTGGTGGTTTCCTGCGTGGCCAGGTCCTGGTGATGATTGCGCTGGCGACGATCTATTCCGTGGGTCTTTACATCGTCGGCATCGACTATGCGCTGGCAATTGGCGTCGTGTCGGGCATTGTCAGCTTTGTGCCATACCTTGGCCTGATAATCGGCCTGGTGCTTGCCGGCCTGGCTGCGGTCGCACAGGCGCAGAGCTGGATTGCGCTTGCCGGCGTTGTTGTGGTGTTCGTATTTGCCCAGCTGGTCGAGGGGGTTTTTCTCACCCCACGTCTGGTTGGTGACCGCATCGGGCTGCATCCCGTGCTGGTCATATTTGCGGTGCTTGCCGGAGGCCAGCTGTTTGGCTTCTTTGGCGTCCTGCTTGCCTTGCCTGTTGCCGCGGTAGGGTCGGTTATCGCCAGGTTTGCCTATGAACACTACCTGTTCCCGCGGCTGTACCGTACCGATCCGGATGAAGGTTAATGGACCAGCTGACTCTCGACGTTCGGCTGCCGGACCAGGCGCGTTTCAATAACTTTGTAACCGGTAGCAATACCGAAGCTGTTGCAGCGGTTACCGCGCATGCGCGCAATCGTGATGTGCCGCTGTTGTGGTTGCGTGGCCCATCTGCTGTAGGCAAGAGTCATCTGCTGCTGGCCGCGTGCCACAGCGTTACCGCGGACGGTGGCAGGGCAGCCTTTCTTTCTGCCAGTGAGGCAAGCCGGCTGGCGCCGCAGGATGTCATTACATGGGGTCGCTGCAACCTGGTGGCAGTTGACGATATTGACGGTCTGGCAGGTCACGCGGACTGGGAAGCTGCGTTGTTCGGATTGTTCAACGAACTGCGCGATCACGGCAATGCGCTGTTGGCCGCCTCCCAACTGGGGCCCCGGTCGATCGACTTTTCCCTGCGCGACCTGGCATCACGGATGGCGTCGGGCCCCGTTTACCGTTTGCTGGCGCTGAGTGATGATCAGCGTCTCGCGGCGCTGCGTGTGCGGGCGCACGAGCGCGGCTTCGAACTGCCGGATGAAACAGGCCACTATCTGATGAGTCGTTATCCGCGTGACCTCAGTTCGTTGTTTGCGGTGCTTGACCGGCTCGACCATGCCTCGCTGCAGGCTCAGCGCCGCGTGACTATTCCATTCGTGAAAGACGTTCTGGAAAAGTCAGAGGATATCCAGAACTGATTCGGGCGGTCGCCCTATACGGGCGGCTCCGTTGACCACGACAATGGGCCGTTGCAGGAGTCGCGGGCAATTGTGCATTGCGCTAATCAGATCCTCGTCCGTTGTCGCCGGGTCCGACAGCCTGAGCTCACGGTATTCTTTCTCGCCGCTGCGGATCAGCTCGCGCGGTGTCATGCCGAGCAGTCCCAGCAACTCGCGGATCTGCTGCGCACTCGGGGGAGTTTCCAGGTAGAGAATCACCCGGGGCTCGATGCCACGCTTCTCCAGCAGCGCCAGCGTGGCACGTGATTTCGAGCAGCGTGGGTTGTGATAGATGGTAACTTCCATGCCGGCCATTCTGGCGCGACAGGGGATGTTGCGCCACTGCTTGACGCCGCGGCAGCGTGCTTGCTACGTTGTTTTCATCAGATAAATCGTGACCTTAGGTTCGTTTGCATGCAGCGGATAAAGCGGGTGTTATTGAAAGGCTGGGTCACCGCGTGGGTCATCGCCTGCGCGGTAACGCTTTCCGCCTGTGTCGGGCCGCCGGTGCAGGAGATGAGCAACGCCCGCCAGGCAATAGCTGCAGCCCAGGAAGCCGGCGCCGGCAAAGTTGCCGCGGAAAATCTGGAGCGCGCCGACACCTTGCTGCGCTCCGCCGAACAGCGGCTGCAGGAAAAACGCTATCGGGAGGCGCGCCGCGCCGCTATCGCTGCAAAGCAGGAAGCCGTCGAAGCCCTGGCTCGAACAAAAAACGCTGACGATAATAAATGACCGCCGTATGCCGGCGGTTTTTTGTGAGCGGCCGGGTGCAGGGGGTTTTCTTCCGCGCGACTACGTCACGGGTTGCTCGTGGCCTTTCATTGACCGGCTATGCCCGAAACCTGGCCGATGGCCGGGTAGAGGTGCTTGCTTGCGGGCCGGGCCAAACGGTCGATGAGCTGGAACAATGGTTGTGGCAGGGATCGTCTGCCAGCTCTGTCGACGATGTCAGCAGTGATGTGGTCGACGTTGATCCGCCGGCGGGTTTTACGACCGGCTGAACGCTACGCCGTGCTGTTGAGCATCGTGCCGCTGGCGATGGCGGAATCGCCATACGCCGCGCCATAGTTGGCCAGCGCGCCACGCAGCCCCGCCATCAATCCGCCGAGAAACAGCTGCGATGCGCCCAGGTTATGGCGGATGCTGGACGTCAGCTCCTGCCGGTCGATGCGACCGAAACGGTGGCCGACCGGCGATTCGAGGTCGAACAGCAGCCCGAGGCGAGAGTCGCCGTCCGGCGTGTTGGCACGCAGAGAGCCGAGAATGTCATTACGCAGTCTGTCCAGCGATTCGCTGCGAAGGGTATTTTCCGCCGGATGAAATACATCGTTTATCAGGTCAATCGTCGCGTCGACTGAGTCAGCAATGCGATAGCTGCGCGAGCGCGAGACTCCGCTGCTGCCGATCGCGTTGTAGGTTTTTTCCGCCACACCCAGCGCATCGAAAAACTGCGTGCCCTGGTCATCGATGCTTAGCGCCATGCCTTCGATGTCGGCCTTCAGGGAGATGCGTTGTCCGCCCTGCACGAGGCTGGCGGTGATATCGATGTCTGCGTCATTGATGATTGATACAACATCCGACAGCGAATCAGTAGTGACGTCGATATCGAAGTTGTAACCGTTGATCAGCAGGCCACCGCTGCTGACGCTGCTGAAGCGCGTGGTCTGGTCGAGGGCAATGTCGGCCTCGCTGTCCAGTCCCGGGCTACTGGACACACCGTCGAGTTTTACCGCAGAGAGGAACCCGGAGTCATCGTTTGACAGCACTATGTCACTGGCCGACCCGGGTGTCCGGCGGGTGAGCCTGACCGTTTCGCTGTTGGTGTCGAAGACCGCATTGACATCCGCTGCCGACGCACTGATTCGGCTCAATACGTCGTTTATCGAGTCAGAATCATTTACATTGATCGTCACGCCATTGATGTCGAAAGACCCGGCACTGACCGATTCGCCCAGATCGAAATTAGGCCGGTCGTTGCGGGTGCCATCGAATGGGTTGTCAGGATCGACCGCGCTGGGGGTGTTCTCGTAGACGTCGAGATAGAACTCGTCACCCTGTACCAGCGTGCCGGCACCAAGCTGGAATTTCAGCCCGTTGCCAATATTGTATTGCTTATCCAGCGCGTGCCATGGCTGGACCTTGATAGTCTTGATCTTGCTTCCCGAGCCATCGTAAACCTTGACCTCAATTTTCGAGGCACCGTGCACGCCCGTCCTGGTGACCAGGAAACGCAAGGAGTCGTCGCCATTCTCGCCGTTATAGACATTGGAGATTTCCGGTAGCGCATCCGAGCCGCCCGGGCCGGTAAAGACGGGCCCGAATGGTGAATAGGACGTCGTTGCCGTGTTGACTTCTTCGCTGGTGTTGAGCGTGGTTGCGGTCTGGGTGGTATTGAGGCCAAGGCTTTGCGATGTGACTGCTGCCTTGCCCGAGCTGGTACGGACCCGCGCCCGCGTCAGCAGGTCGTCGAGCTGGTTCAGGGACTTTGTGAGCTGGCTGACGCGACGGTCGTTCAGGCCGAGCTGGGCCGATTCGGCCGGCGATACCGCTGGAGTAATGCCCGTCCCTGCCGATAAGTCGGAGCGGGAAGGTCTGACCTGGAGATACCGGACCAGGTTATCGAAGTGGAAGCCGACCTGCATGTTCTGCGCATCTTCCTTGATGACTGGAGGACAGGGTGGCGTAAATCTACCAGAAATGCTGCGAAGTAACTCACGTTACTTCTTGTTTCTTATTAACTTAATAGGTGCCAGGCAGCCAAGCCGGCATTTTGTACTGACGCGTCAGGAGCGGAACCACTTGCGGCGCAGCTTATCCAGCACCTTGTCGGGGTATTTACGCCGGCCGAGACTGCCGTTATAGCGGGCCAGGGCACGCACCATGTCGCCTTTTTCCCGGTCCAGGTAGTAGCGCAGGATCGTGCAACCCATGCGCAGGTTGGTATCAACGTGAAACAGGTTGTCGTCGGGCCGGCCAATTTCGTCCAGCCAGAAAGGCATGACCTGCATCAGCCCCAGGGCGCCGGCCCACGAGATCGCGTAGCGGTCAAAATTACTTTCAACATCGATCACGGCCAGGACCAGCTCCGGTGGCAGGTCGACACGCTGTGCCTCGCGATGCACCTGGCGCAGTATTTCCAGTCGCTCCTCCGCATCCGGCAGCTGCCGCTGCAGCCGGGCTGACATATCGGTCAGCCATACTTCTGCCGCAAAGCGATCTTCAAAACTTTCCGACTGTTCCACCGCGGTGATCAGCAGGTCGCGCAGGTCAGGATCGGGTTGCGACGCGCCCAGCAGCGCCGGCAACAGCAGGGCGGCGGTCAGGAGGGCCGGCCGCATTTTAGCTGTTCACCGCCAGCTTGCTGTCGAGCCAGGCGTCCAGCTCCGCCGCGGGTATGTTTTCGTTGTCGTCATCGCGCCGGCCCCGGCACTCGATCGTGCCGGCATCGAGGCCGCGCTCGGCAACGACCAGTCTCACGGGTATTCCGAGCAGCTCGCAGTCGGCAAATTTCACGCCCGGCCTGAGGTCGCGGTCGTCAATGATGACCTCGTAACCCTGCTCGCCGAGGCGAGCATAAAGTTCGTTTGCCGCGGAGCAAACACGTTCGGACTTGGCCATGTTGATGGGTATGATCATGATCTGATACGGGGCTATAGCGGCGGGCCAGATAATTCCGTTGTCATCATGATTCTGCTCGATGGCTGCTGCCACGATGCGCGTCACACCTATGCCATAGCAGCCCATCGGCATGGCGATGCTCTTGCCGTCGCGGTCGAGCACGGTGGCATCCATTGGCTTGCTGTACTTGGTCTCCAGCTTGAAGATGTGTCCCACCTCGATGCCGCGGGCGATCTCCAGTGTGCCCTTGCCGTCGGGACTGGCTTCACCGGCGGTGACATTGCGCAAATCAGCACATTCGGGTTGCGGCAGGTCCCGTTCCCAGTTGACGTTGCGAAGGTGATATCCGTCTTCGTTGGCGCCGCAGACAAAGTCGCTCAGCTGTGCCGCCGCGTGATCAGCGATTACCGGGCAGGCCAGGCCCAACGGCCCCACCGAGCCCGGGCTGCTGCCGGCCGCCTGCTGCACCTGCGACGCAGACGCCATGCGCAGCGGGTCAGCAACGCCGGGCAGTTTGGCGGACTTTATTGCATTGAGCTCATGGTCGCCGCGCAGTACCAGCGCGACAACATCGTCATCGCTGCCAGCGACGAACAGGGTTTTTACACAGCTGGCCGCCGGCACGCCGAGCGCCTGGCTTACCTGCTCGATCGTTTGTGCCCCCGGTGTGGCAACTTTTTCCAGCGCTGCTTCCGGTTCAGGACGCGGGCCCGGTGGTGGTGGCGCTGCTGCTGCTTCCATATTGGCCGCGTAGTTGCTTGCGTTTGAGTAAACAATTGCATCTTCGCCGGAGTCAGCCAGCACGTGGAACTCATGTGACACTTCGCCGCCGATAGCGCCGCTGTCGGCTTCCACTGCGCGAAATTTCAGGCCGCTGCGTTGAAAGATGCGCGTATACGCCTGGTACATGTCCTGGTACGTCTGGTGCAGCGAGTCGGTATCAATATGAAATGAGTATGCGTCCTTCATCACGAATTCACGGGCACGCATCACACCGAAGCGCGGGCGGATCTCGTCGCGGAACTTCGTTTGAATCTGGTAAAAAGTGACGGGCAGCTGTCGATAGCTGCGCAGCTCGCGTCGGGCGATGTCAGTGATGACTTCCTCATGCGTCGGGCCGTAGCAGAATTCGCGCTGATGGCGGTCGGTGAAGCGCAGCAGCTCCGGTCCGTAGAAATCCCAGCGGCCGGACTCGTGCCACAGCTCACCGGGCTGCACGCTTGGCAGCACGAGTTCGAGGCCCCCGGCACGATCCATTTCCTCGCGCACAATGCGCTCTACCTTGCGCACCACGCGCAGGCCGAGCGGCAGCCACGAGTAAATTCCGGCAGCCAGCTTGCGGATCAGGCCGGCACGCAGCATCAGCTGGTGGCTGATAATCTCGGCGTCAGCCGGTGCTTCCTTCTGGGTGGCGATGGGCAGGGCGGTCAGGCGCATGAAGATTCCTCGCGGGAAAGGCGCATAGTATAGAAAACTTGTGTCCGAAGTCGTTGATTTTCGTGACCGGGACGAGTAGATTTCCGGCACTTTTTTGCGGGCCAGCCGGCCCGGACCTGCCGATGGCGATATTTTCAACAGCGATTCCGATCCACGCCAGACCTGCAGCCGCAGGGCTGCAGTGCCGCGGTGGCAAGCCGGGACGCGTGTATGCCTGCTGCCCATGCAGCCGGACAGCGACCTGCCGGGCGGCAGTGGTATCGCGCACAATGCGGGTTGACGGTGAGGAGACGGAGCGCCGATGAGACGCAACAGTTCTATTTTTATCGCCCGTGACGGCTGGTTGTTCATGGTCGGCGCGATACTGCTGCTGATCGTCGCCATTCGTACGCACAGCATGGCGCTTGGCTTGTTCGCGCTGGTGTTGCTGGTGTTACTGATCCTGCTGTTTCGTGATCCGCCGCGGGAAATTCCCTCTGTTCCGCTGGCGGTCGTTGCACCCGTTGATGGCCGCGTCATTGCGGTCGCGTTTACCGACAAGGGAGTGCTCGAGCGCGAGGCCGCGCACATCACGATCCGGGTAGACAATTTTGGTGCCTACACTGCACGTAGCCCGATCGAGGGCAAGGTACTCAACCTGCAGGACAACTTTGCTGCCGGGTCGCGTCTGACCGGGGTCAACGGGCTGTGGGTGCGCACCGACGAGGACGATGATGTAGTCGTATTGATGAAAGCACCGCGCATGTTCAGGCCAAAGTCCTTTATCAACTACGGCGAGCGTCTGGGCCAGGGGCAGCCCTACGGCTTTGTACGATTGACGCGCCGGGTTGAAGTTTACGTGCCGCTTAACAGTCGCGTTGCCGTGGCCGTTGGCGACTACGTGCGTGCCGGCAACGATATACTGGCGCGGCTGGTACACGACTAGCCGGCTTTTTTGTGGCTGCTCAGCAGCCGTGGCATGATTATCCGATGGCAGTTAACCCAGTGAAAAAACGCAGCCTCAGCCGGCGCGGCATTTACCTGCTGCCCAATCTCCTTACGACTGCAGCATTGTTTGCCGGTTTTTATGCGGCCATCGCGGCAATAGACGGCGCCTTTATGCGTGCAGCCATTGCGATTTTCGTCGCAATGGTGCTCGACGGCGTCGACGGCAGGGTGGCACGGCTGACCGGCACTGACAGCGACTTTGGCAAGGAGTACGACAGCCTTTGCGATATGGTCTCGTTCGGGCTGGCGCCGGCACTGGTGGTTTACCAGTGGGGCCTGCAGAACATCGGTGACAGCACGCTTGCCTGGAGCAAACTGGGTTGGCTTGCGGCATTTTTCTATGCGGTAGCCGCGGCATTGCGGCTGGCACGATTCAATTCCCGGCCGGCCGCTGACAAGCGGTTTTTTGAGGGTCTGCCGAGCCCATCGGGTGCGGGCCTGGTCGGCGGCTGGGTCTGGCTCGGCACGCAGTACCAGCTTGCCGGAACCTACGCGCTGATACCCGCGTTCCTGGTCACCGCCGCCGCCGGCATCCTGATGGTCAGCAGCCTGCGCTATTACAGCTTTAAAGAATTCAATCTGGGCGAGCGCATCCCGTTTACCCAGGTAATTTTGATTCCTGCGGTTTTTATGCTTATTTCGCTGAACCCGCCGGTAGTGCTGTTCGGCATGTTCGCCGGTTTCGCGCTCACCGGCCCGCTATATGCGCTGTATCGCCTGATGCGGCGCCGGCGACGCAAAGCATCGGACGATGTGACGCCCGGTGCGGATGAAGGCGACGGATCGCCGCGCGACAAGACGGCCTGACAGGTGCCTGCTCCCGCAACGGACAAGCTGGCGCTCCTGCATGCCATGGGTGTACGGGTGTGGTTATCGCGCAATGCGCCGGCACGACCTGCGGACGAAGTGCAGGGTACGCCAGCAACCTGTACAGGTGCGGCTGCGGCCGGACTTGACTGGAGTGATCTGGAGACGGCCGTAGCGCAATGTCGTGCCTGTGATCTGCACCGCGGGCGTACTCAGACCGTGTTTGGAGTCGGTAACCAGGATGCCCGGTGGATGATCATCGGCGAGGCACCCGGGGCGGAAGAAGACCGGCGTGGTGAGCCATTCGTTGGCCGGGCCGGTCAGCTGCTCAATGCCATGCTGCTGGCGGCCGGATACAAGCGTCACGAAGTTTATATCGCCAACATCGTCAAGTGCCGCCCGCCGAACAACCGCGATCCGCGACCGGAGGAGGCAACAGCCTGCAGCAGTTTCCTCGCGCGGCAGATAGAACTGGTGCGGCCCCGGCTGATCCTTGCAGTTGGCAGGGTCGCCGCGCAGCGGCTGCTGCAGACCGATACACCGGTCGGCAAAATGCGTGGCCGGCTGTACCATTACGGTGACGAACCCGGGGTTCCCGTGGTCGTAACCTATCATCCGGCTTACCTGCTGCGTTCGCCAGGTGCCAAGGAAAAGGTCTGGCAGGATTTGCTGTTCGCGCTGGAGCAGGGTGACGGATGAGCGCCGCGCCGCAAGCTGTGGCAATCAACATCCGCCCAATGCGCCCGGCAGATATTATGGAAGTGCATCGCATCGAGGCCAGGTCTTATCCGTTTCCCTGGAGTATCGGGATATTTCGCGACTGCCTGCAGGCCGGCTACCTGTGCCGGGTGCTTGATACAGCTGACGGTCTGGCCGGTTACAGCGTGGTGTCAGTCGCGGCCGGTGAGGCGCATATCCTGAACCTCTGCATTCGTCAGCGGTGTCGCCGCCAGCAACTCGGTAATCGGTTTTTGCAACACGTAATCGACGAAGTCAGACAGCTTGGCGTCATGCGGGCCATTCTCGAGGTGCGGCCGTCAAACGAAGCGGCCATCGGGCTGTACCAAAGCGCCGGTTTTACCCGGATTGGTTCGCGCCGTGATTACTATCCGGCGGTAACCGGCCGCGAGGACGCTCTGGTGCTGGCGCGTGAGCTGGGCCCGGCGACGGGCTGAAGCAGATGTCGCGCCTGCTGCTGCGTCGTCCGGTGCTGTCATGGGCGTTGTACGACTGGGCTAACTCGGCCTTTGCTACAACCGTGCTGGCCGGTCTGTTTCCGATTTTTTTCAAGCAATACTGGAACGCCGGCGTTGACGTTACGGTGTCCACCTTCAGGCTGGGTCTTGCCAACAGCGGGGCCGCCCTCGTGGTGGCCGTGCTGGCGCCGCTGCTCGGGGCGATTGCTGATCGTAGTGGCGCACGCAAACGAGGGCTGATTGTCTTTGCGCTGACCGGCGTCGTGGCGACCACACTGCTGTTTTTTATAGGCGCCGGCGGGTGGCTGGAAGCTGCAGTAGTCTTTGCCGCAGCGTCAGTCGGCTTTGCGCTGGCCAATGTTTTTAATGACTCGATGCTGGTCGATGTTTCCGACCCGGCCGACATGGATGTGGTGTCCGGCTACGGCTACGCCCTGGGTTACCTGGGCGGCGGACTACTGTTCGGCCTAAACGTTGTCATGGTGCTGCAGCCGGGCTGGTTCGGGCTGGATGCAAAAGATACGGCAGTGCGGTGGTCGTTTGTCACGGTTGCCATCTGGTGGGTAGTGTTCTCCATTCCGCTGGTGCTTTTTGTTGACGAAAAACCCACTGCAGACCGGGTGCCTCTGCGTGCGGCTGTCGGTGCAGGACTGCGTCAGCTGCGTGACACTGTGCGCCATCTTGGCAATTACAAGCCGGCGATGTTTTTCCTGCTGGCTTACTGGTTGTACATCGACGGCGTTTACACCGTTATCAAGCTGGCCGCCGACTACGGGCTGAGTCTCGGGTTTGCAGACACTGACCTGATAAAGGCGTTGTTGCTTACGCAATTTGTCGGTTTTCCGTCCGCACTGGCCTTTGGCTGGCTCGGCAGAAGAATCGGGGCGGACAGGGGTATCCTGATTGGCCTTGCGGTGTACCTGGCAACATCTGTCTGGGCCTACTTCCTGGCCAGCACCTGGCAGTTCTATGCGATGGCCGTCCTGATTGGCCTGGTACAGGGTGGCGTGCAGAGCCTGAGCCGCGCCTATTTTGGCCGGCTGATTCCAGCGGATATGTCCGGGGAATTTTTCGGTCTGTTCAACATGGTGGGACGCTTCGCCGCGGTAATCGGGCCGGTGCTGGCAGGAACGGTTGTGTTGCTGACCGGTAACGCCCGGCTGGAAATACTGGCCATCGTTCCGCTGTTTGTTGCAGGTGCGGGATTGCTGCTGCTGGTGCGTACCGAGGCCGGGCGCGCCTGATCAGACGCGCAGGGCACGAACCGCCCGGCGCAGGTCCGCTATGCGACTGTCGTTGTCTTCCGGGAAATATCGCAGCGATACATACAGGCGGGTGACTTCCTCCACCGGTGCCGCGATTGCCGGATGCGCCAGCATGACACGGCGGGCGAAATCGAGCGGGCCCTCGTGATCCGCGCGGGCACCGGCGACACGTTCGAGCTTGCGGCAAAAACGGGCGTAGATGCGGGCGCACGGGTCGGCCGGTGAGGGCCGCGACTGCCACAACATGTGAGCTGCAATAATCGCCATAACTGCGGTTATCAGTCCGATCATGGCCAGCAGCATTTTCTGCAAATTCGGACGTTTCATGCCCAGAGCACGCAGCAGGCTACGCTGTTCCTGGCGGCTGAAGCCAAGCACCCACTGGTTCCAGCCGTTGTTCACGGCGTCCCAGCCAAACTGCAGCTGGCGCAGCCAGTCGTAGCTGCGAAACAGGCCGGGCAGCTGTTCGCCGTCTGGCAGGGCGCCGGCCACGCCGGATTCGACCCGCTCGGGGGCAACGGCAGCGGTAGGATCTACCCGAATCCAGCCGCGACCGTCCAGCCACACTTCGCTCCACGCATGTGCGTCCGACTGACGCACAGTCAGGTGACGGCTGAACGGATTGAGTTCGCCACCCTGGTAACCGAGCACCACACGCGCTGGAACGCCGGCGGCGCGCATCATCAGGGTAAACGCCGAGGCATAGTGCTCGCAGAAACCTCGCCGCGTATTGAACAGAAAGTCATCGACGGGGTCGGTTCTGCTCAGGGCGGGCGGCGTCAGCGTGTAGACAAATTCCTGTACACGGAACTGGCGCAGGATGCGTTCTACAACTGCGGCCGGGTCGCCGGTTTCAGCCAGCCATTGCTGTGCCAGCGCCTGGGCGCGGCGGTTGGTGCGCTGTGGAAACTGCCGGTCTCGCTGCAGGGTCCAGTGATTCGGTCCGACATCGGCATTGGCGCGATGCTGTGGCCAGGATTGCAGCCGATACTGGAAAAGCTGCGTCACCGGTTCGGCACGCACCAGGCGCAGGTCGCTGGTCATGTAGGAGCGTCGCGGCAGATCGCCCGGGTCAGTCTGTTCGAGGGCAAACAGCCAGTTGCGATAGTTTGGTTCCAGCGTGACTTCGTAGCTGACCGATGGGCCGATCAGTTCGATACTGGATTCCTGAACCTCGCGGTCATGCTGCTGAAAAATAGACCAGCTGCGCCCGTCAAAGTTGCTTAGCACCGGACCGCGCCAGTAGCGCTGTTCCGGTGGTGGCGGATCGTCATCAAACGCGACGCGAAAGGCGACGGCATCGGACTGCAGCAGCCGCGTAATACTGCCAGGCTGCATCGTGTCACTGAGGCCGGTGAGCGCCGTGTTGTCGCCGCGGGGTATGGACCAGAACGGGCCCGACATCCGCGGAAACAGTACAAAGGCTATCAGCATGACCGGCACTGCGTGCGCCAGCAGTATGCCGGAGCGTGCGAACGCCTTGCGCCACGGCATGGTTGGCGCGGCACTGCTTACCTGCGAAAGTGCGGTAGTGATCAGCCAGATCGTTGGGAATGCATAGAGTGCAATCATGATCGACTGACCGAACAGAAATTGCGTGACTATCAGGAAATAACTGATGAGCAGCAAAACGATTAGATCACGCACCGACTTTGTTTCCGTCAGTTTGAGCGCGGCCATAACCACCAGCAGTGTGCTGCCGGCATCGAGACCGGTGATGGTGCCGTAGCTGACGAAGACACCGGCAAATCCGGCAAACGCCAGCACCAGCCGCACCACGGTTCCCGGTAACGCCAGGCGGCCCTGCTGCGCTGCCAGCCGCCAGAGCATGGTTGTCACCATCAGGCCAGGCGACCATAGCGGCAGGTGCAGCAGATGCGGGCCGGCAGCAGCCGCCAGGCAGGCAAGCGTCCACAGCAGTCTGGGTGTGTCCAGTGCGCGCGCGTTCACATCAAAGCCAGTGCGGTCAGGCAACGGTCACGGTGCGCCGGGCCCACCTCCGGCGCAAAGCTTTCACCGGGCAGGCGCAGGCCCCACGCGGTGTCACTCAGGTGGGCATCGACAATCCACCGGCTCAGTTGCGCCAGCCGTGCTTCGAGTCCCATCTGATCGAGGCTGTCAAAATCAAACCAGTGCGATGCCACGTCGGTTCCGGCGTACTGTTTGACCAGCAGCTCTTCGCTGCGGGCGAAAGATTTCCATGCGATGTGTCTTGGTGGGTCGCCCGGTCGATAGTTACGCAGGCCGGCGAAGTCGGCATCGCCGGCGCTGTCGTCACTGGCGCCGCCGGTGTCGGTGTGTTGCGGTGGTGGCGTCAGGCCTGCCGGTGCGGGACGGGGATACACCACTGTATGCCAGCGTGGATGAATCCACGCCCAGCAATGGAACAGGCCGAGCGGAAAGCTGGTAAAGACGCTGAAGCGGTCCAGTTCGAGACGTCCGCGACGTGTAGTCGGCACTTCAAGGACCAGCGTCTCGTGTTCGCCCGGTTCAAGATGAATAGTTTGCGTTACATGGTCATGGCAACGCAGGGTCAGGCCCAGCCGAGGTACGGCAGTGTCGTTTACCAGCGTGATGCGAAATTTTGCCCGGTCGCCGGCAAAAGCGGGTTCGTCTCCGCCATAGCGAATTTTCAGACCGGCCAGGTTGCGATGGCAGTGGTGCATCGTTACGAGCGCGATGCCGGCCATCAGGAATGTTACCGCCAGGCCGAGGCTGTTGTTGTAGTTCATCGCACCGACCAGCATTGCGATGATCAGGAAGCCAAAGGCAATGCCCTGGGCGTTGGGCAGGATGTAGATGCGACCGCTGTGCAGTCGCAGCTGGTCGTCGTCGCTGCCCTGACGGCGCTTTGCCCAGCGCCGCACGCGCTCGCGCAGTCCGGGGAGTCTCTGCTGTGGGCTGGCTGTTGCCACCGCGGGTCAGGGTATTGGCACGCCCGTCAGGACGAACTCGCCGATCTCTGCGGGCGTCTGTGGAGCGGATTCGTCTCGTGGAGGCAGCCGGTGCGGGATTACCGCAGGTAGCACAGCCTGCACGTCTTCGGGCATGACGCCGCCGTGACCCGCCATCAGCGCCCAGGCCTGCGCTGCCCGCAGCAGGACAATGGCGGCGCGCGGCGACAGACCGCTGCTGAATGCTGCTGATTCGCGCGTAAATGCAACGATATCCTGCAGGTACCGCACCAGGGCATCCGAAGCGTGCAGCTGAGTCAGCGCCTGCTGCAGGCTGAGCATCGTTTCGATGTCGATCGCGGGGGCGAGGTCGGCCAGGATATCGCGACGGTCGCGGCCGGTGAGCAACTCGCGTTCGACGCTGGCGTCCGGGTAACCGAGTTGTATACGCATCAGAAAGCGATCGAGTTGCGATTCCGGTAGCGGAAAAGTTCCAATCTGGTATGTAGGATTCTGCGTTGCGACGACGAAAAACGGCGACGGCAGAGGGTATGTCCTGCCGTCAGCGGTTACCTGGTTTTCTTCCATCGCTTCGAGCAGCGCGCTTTGCGTCTTTGGCGTGGCGCGGTTGATTTCGTCAGCCAGGACCAGCTGGGAAAAAACCGGTCCCGGGTGAAAGCGGAAGTCGCCACTGTCCCTTTCAAATATCGAGACACCGACGATATCGGCCGGCAGCAGGTCACTGGTGAACTGGATACGCTGATAGCTCAGTCCCAGTGTGCGCGCCAGGGCATGGGCGAGGGTGGTCTTGCCAACACCCGGTATGTCTTCGATCAGCAGGTGTCCACGAGCCAGCAGGCAGGCAACAGCGAGACGAATCTGCTGCTCTTTGCCGAGGATTACCGAGCCAAGCTGCGTGACGACATTTTCGAGGCGCCGCGTGGCGTCATTCATCGTGCCATGTTCCAGTGCCGGGGTGGTGGTCATGAGGTCAGCCATTCCTGCTTGCTCAACACGTATCTCAATCAGCTATTGTCAACCAGCAGCTGACGCACTCGTGTGACCTGTGTCTCTAAATCAGCCAGGGACTCACGCTGGCTGGCAACGCGCTGGCGGATTTCATCAACAATTTCGCCAGGCGCATTATCGACAAAATTCGGGTTAGCCAGTTTTTTCTCGCCAGCAGCCGTTTCACGGGCCAGCTTCTCACGCTTGCGTTCCAGTCGCTCCAGCTCAGCCTGCGGTTCTATCAGGCCGGCCATTGGTACCAGGATTTTCATTTTGCCATGTAATGCAACGGCAGCCGGTGGCGGCGTGTCGGCGGCGTCCAGCAGTTCAATCTGTTCCAGCCGGGCGAGGCTCTTCAGGTAAAGCCGGTGCTGTTCCAGGCTGCGCCGGTCACCAGGCCCGTGGTCCTGTAACAGTACCGGCAGCGCGCGCTTCGGGCTGATATCCATTTCGCCGCGAATCTGCCTGATTCCGAGTATGAAGCGGCGAATCCATGCAACCTCGGCTTCCGCTTCCTCATCACGAGCAAAATCACCCGTCGCCGGATACGGCTGGTTCATTACCGTGGTGCCACTCTTGCCTGCAACTGGCGCGATACGCCGCCAGATGTCCTCGGTGACAAACGGCATGATCGGGTGAAGCGCGCGCATCAGCGCCTCGAGACTGTGGGCCAGGGTGCGGCGCGTGCCGCGCTGCAGTTCCGCAGTAGCCGTGTCCGACTGCAGCACGGGCTTGGACAGCTCGAGATACCAGTCGCAGAATTCGTTCCAGCTGAATTCGTACAGAACACGCGCGGCAAGATCAAAGCGATAGGCTTCGATGTGTTCCCGCGTTGCAGTAATGGCCGCCGCCAGCCGCGATCGAATCCAGCGGTCGGCCAGCGAATATTCGACGGCGCCGGTACTGCAGTCAGCTGATTCGGTGTTCATCAGTACATAGCGCGACGCATTCCAGAGCTTGTTGCAGAAATTGCGGTATCCCTCTATCCGCCCGAGATCGAAACGAATGTCGCGGCCGGTGGTTGCCAGCGACGCATAGGTGAAGCGCAGCGCGTCCGTGCCAAATGCAGGAATGCCATCGCGGAACTGCTTTCGCGTGGATTTTTCTATTTTCTTCTTCAGGTGCGGCTGCATCAGGTGTGCAGTGCGCTTCTGCAGCAAGTCGTCCAGCTCAATGCCGTCGATAAGGTCCAGCGGGTCGAGCACGTTGCCCTTGGCTTTTGACATCTTTTGTCCGTCTTCATCGCGGATCAGGCCATGGATGTAGACCTCGCGGAACGGGACGTCGCCCATAAACTTCAGCCCCATCATGATCATCCGGGCGACCCAGAAAAAGATGATGTCGAAGCCGGTTACCAGCACAGACGTCGGGTAATAGGTGGCCAGTTCCGGCGTGCGCTGTGGCCATCCAAGGGTCGAAAAGGGCCACAGCGCCGAAGAAAACCAGGTGTCGAGCACATCCTCGTCCTGGCGCAGTGGCAGGTCGTCGGCCAGTCCGTTTCGGGCGCGGATTTCCTGTTCGTCGCGACCCACGTAGACATTTTCCTCGTCGTCGTACCATGCCGGAATACGATGACCCCACCACAGCTGGCGGCTGATGCACCAGTCCTGGATGTTGTACATCCAGTCGAAATAGGTTTTGGCCCAGTTGCCGGGTACAAAGCGAATATCGCCATTTTCCACGGCCGCAATTGCCGGCTTTGCCAGCGGTTCGGCACGGACGTACCACTGGTCAGTCAGGTACGGCTCGACCACCTCGCCGCTGCGGTCACCACGCGGCACCTTGAGCTTGTGTGGTTCGATTTTTTCCAGCAGTCCGAGCTGTTCAATATCTGTGACGATGCGGTCGCGCGCATCAAATCGTTCCATGCCGCGATAGGGTTCCGGCACCTGGTCGTTCAGTCTTGCATCATCGGTGAGGATGTTGATCATCGGCAGGGCATGGCGCTGGCCGATTTCATAGTCGTTAAAGTCATGGGCCGGTGTGATCTTCACGCAGCCACTGCCAAACTCCGGATCGACATAGTCATCGGCAATTATCGGGATCGTCCGCCCGGTCAGTGGCAACTCCACTTCTTTGCCGACCAGGTCGCGATAGCGCTCGTCGTCCGGGTGTACCGCCACCGCGGTATCTCCGAGCATTGTTTCCGGACGTGTTGTGGCGACAACCAGCCAGCGTGGTTCTGTCGCACCGCATAGCGGATAACGAAAATGCCAAAGCTTGCCGTCTTCCTCCTCGGACAGCACCTCGAGATCGGACAGCGCGGTGTGCAGCACCGGGTCCCAGTTGACCAGCCGTTTGCCGCGGTAAATGAGGCCGTCCTCGTGCAGCCGCACAAACACTTCGATGACGGCACGTGACAGGCCTTCATCCATCGTGAACCGTTCACGCGACCAGTCGACCGAGGCACCCAGTCGGCGCAACTGGTTGGAGATGGTGCCGCCGGAATGTTCCTTCCATTGCCAGACGCGCTCGAGGAACGCTTCGCGACCGAGCTCGCGCCGGGTTTTTCCTTCGGCATTAAGCTGGCGTTCGACCACCATCTGGGTTGCGATGCCGGCATGGTCAGTGCCCGGCTGCCACAGGGTGTCACGGCCGGTCATGCGGTGATAACGCGTAAGCGTGTCCATGATCGTGTCCTGGAACGCGTGACCCATGTGCAGCGTGCCGGTAACGTTTGGCGGCGGAATCATGATGCAGTAGGGGTCGCCCTTGCCGGAGGGCCTGAAATGGCCATTCCGCTCCCAGAACTGGTAGCAATCAGTTTCGATACGCGCCGGGTCGTAGGTCTTTTCCATCATCGGCGCAGTATACCGGCCCCGGCGCCGTCGGTGGTGGCGGCCAAAAGCCGGTGCCTAGCGGATATTGTGGGATTCGAGCTGGTAGCCGCGATCGCGGTAGAAACGGAAGCGCTCGCGACCGGCCTTGCGCCGATCGTCGTGATTGTCGACCAATTCGGCAACGCGCTCGAAGCGACTGAACCAGGTTGGCACCTCGGGGCTGAGGTTAATCAACAGGTCGAGCTCGGTGTCGGGTTCGCTGTCGTTGCCGATTAGCGCGGCGAGCCTCGCACTTTCAGCAGCCGGCGCAATCGCGTGTGGCAAAAAACTGATGTCGCGGAACGTCCACAGCAGCTCGTCCAGCCGGGCAGCCTGGTCTGGTGTTGCGGTGTTTATGAAACAGCGCATCCCGCGTCCCCACGCCTTGTCTACCAGCCGGCAGGCAAAGCGCTGCAGGCCGTCACCTGAGTCGTCATCGAGTATGTAGAAATCGACGCGAGTCACTCGGCACGTGCGCGATCGATCAGAAACTGTGACAACAAGCCAACCGGCCGGCCGGTAGCGCCTTTCTGGTCACCCGATTTCCAGGCGCTGCCGGCAATATCCAGGTGCGCCCAGTTCAGCCCGTCGGCAAATTTTTGCAGGAAGCAACCGGCGGTAATTGCACCGCCGGGTTTGCCGCCAACATTTGCGAAGTCTGCAAAGTTGCTCTTCAGGCTTTCTGCGTACTCGGGTGTGAGAGGTAACGGCCATGCAACATCACCGGCGCGACGGCCCGCATCCAGCAGCTCGTCTGCCAGATCCTGGTGCGGCGTCATCAGACCGCTGTGGTGGGCGCCAAGTGCAATGACGCAGGCGCCGGTTAGCGTGGCGATGTCGATGACAGTGTCCGGATTGAACTTGCGCGAATAAGTCAGGGCATCACACAGGATAAGCCTTCCTTCCGCATCGGTATTGAGAATTTCCACGGTTTGACCGGACATGGTTTCAACAATGTCGCCCGGGCGGGTGGCCGAACCGCTTGGCATGTTCTCGCAGGCCGGCACGATGCCAACGACATTGATCGGCAGACGCATCCTGGCCAGTGCGAGCATGGTGCCGAAAACGCTGGCGGCGCCACACATGTCGAATTTCATTTCGTCCATCGCGGCCGCCGGCTTGATGGATATGCCGCCGGTATCAAACGTGATGCCTTTTCCGACCAGTGCAATGGGCGCATCGTCGCCCCCACCGGAGTATTCCATCACTATAAGCTGTGGCGGTGCGTCGGCACCGGCAGTTACGCTGAGAAATGCGCCCATACCATGGCGTTTCATCGCCGCGCGATCCAGGACTTTTGTCGTAACGCTCTTGTAGCGTTTCGCCAACTGGCGACCGGTATCGGCCAGGTGTGCGGGCGTGCAGACGTTGGCCGGGCGATTACCGAGAGTGCGCGCCAGCGCAACACCCGCATTAATCGCAGCGGCGTCTTTCAATGCGCGGTCCATCTCGGTTGCCGCATTGCGATCTGCTCCCGCGACGCCGAGTTTCTTGAGTTTGGGTCGCTTGTCTTTTTTCGACTTGAGTTCATCGAAGCGGTAGAAGGCGCTGTCAAAGTCATGCGCGGTCAGTCGCGCAACAGCGTAGCCATCGAGTCCGTCAACTGTTTCCCGTGTCAGAAAGCTGATGGCGCTGGCCGCTCCGGTCTTCGCCAGTGCTGCAGCCGCTGCGGCATTGGCAGAGCGCAACTGGCGGGCGCCGAATTCTTTCTTTTTACCCAGGCCCACGAGCAGCACACGTTTGCACGACACACCCGGTAGCCGGCCGAGCAGCAACGTAGCGCCGGGTCTGCCGTCGATGTCGCCGCTGCTGATAGCTGCTGAAACTGCCTTGCCTGAAGCGACATCGAGGGCGGCTGCATCTGCACTGAGACGGCGAGCCTGATAGATGCCGACGATGGCGCAGTCGGTACGTTGCCGCGCCGGGCCGGCGCTGGTCGTATGAAAATCCATTGAATCTCCCGGGGTGGTACGAGTGGCGGCCTTCAGGCCGTCGTACAATGGCGCCGTAGTTTACAGTAAGGCCCTTTCCTGTGGAACCTGGCTTTTGCGCTCGATAATCAACAAGTATCTGACCCGCGAGGTTTTCTCCGCATGGCTGGCGGTTACGGTCGTGCTGCTGTTTATCCTGCTCAGCAACCAGTTTGCACGGGTGCTGGGCGATGCGGCGGCGGGCAAGCTGCCGCGCGACGCAGTATTCCAGATCATCGGGCTGACCTCGATTACCTACCTGACGGTGCTGGTACCGGTCAGCTTGTTTCTTGCGGTGATGCTGGCACTGGGCCGCCTGTACATGGACAGCGAGATGTCGGCCATAAATGCCTGCGGCATTGGCCCGCTGCGGGTCTACCGCGCTGTATTTGTCGTTTCACTGATCCTGACGATGTTGCTGGCATGGTTGTCGATGTATGCATCACCATGGGCCGCGCGACAGGCACAGGTGATTACGGAAAAGTCAAAACAGCAGGCCGGGCTCGGCGCACTGGAGCCGGGCCGTTTTCGTTCGGATAACGGCGTTGTGTTTTATGCCGAGCGGGTCGACGAAGACGGCGTCATGCGTAATGTATTCCTGCAGCGTCGACGCGGGCAGAGCATTGAGGTCGCCGTCGCAGAGTCTGGGCAGGTAATCCGCAATGCAGACGAGACAACCGTGCTGTTGCGCAACGGTCGTCGCTACGAAGGAGAGCCGGGCACCGTCAATTTTCGAATCGTCCGGTTTGGCGAGCACGGTATTCCCGTTGCCCGCAGAGAGGCGTCGGCGACGGCGCTCGAGCGGGAGGCATTGCCCACCAGCCAGCTGCTCGGCTCCAGCAGGCCTGCCGATGCCGCGGAACTGCACTGGCGTATCGCGGCGCCGATAAGCGCGATGCTTTTGGGCTTGCTTGCGGTGCCACTGGCGCGTACGCGGCCGCGTCAGGGCCGGTACGGCAGGCTGGCAATAGGCGTGGCGGTGTACCTGGTTTACGCAAACCTGCTCGGTGCGGCGCAGGTCTGGATCCAGCAGGGCAAACTTCCGCCGCTGGTCGGAATGTGGCCGGTGCATGCACTGCTGGCTGCAGCTGCCGGGGTGCTGTACTGGCGTGAGTTGCGGCTGCGCAAACCAAAACGGGTGGCTGTATGAGTACGCTGGACCGCTACATCCTCGGGGCAGTAATCCGCGGGACATTGATGGTGCTGCTCGTGCTGCTGGCACTCAATTCTTTCGTGAGTTTTATCAGCCAGGTCGACAATGTCGGGCAGGGTAGCTACCAAACAGCCGATGCCATCGCCTTTGTCGCGTTAAATTTGCCGTCGATGACCTACTGGATGCTGCCAATTGCGACACTGCTTGGTGCGTTGCTGGGACTTGGCAACCTTGCGTCGCACAGCGAACTGATCGTCATGCGCGCAGCCGGCGTGTCACCGTGGCGGCTTGCCCGCAGCGTGATGCTGGGTGGCATCGCCATCGTGTTGCTAGCGGTTGCCCTCGGTGAGCTGATAGCGCCGCCGGCCGAACAATACGCCAAGCGGCACCGGACCATGGCGCTGCACAACCAGTTGAGCATGGCGCAAGGTCAGAGTGGCTGGATTCGCGATGGCAACGTGGTCATCAACATCGAGCAACTGATGGAAGGTGATCGCGCAGGTGGTATCTACGTTTTTACCTTTGATGAAGAGCGCCGTTTGCAAAGCGTGGTGCAGGCACGCAGCGCCAGCTTTGACGAGCAGGGTCGCTGGTTACTGGATGATTCGCGCAAGACGGAATTTCTCGACGATCGGCTGCAGGCTGAGAAAAAGTCACGGCTGGCGCAGCAAACGGCATTGAGCCCCGGGCTGCTTGGGCTCTCTGTTGTAGACCCGGACAGCCTGGCCAGCCGGGGGCTGTATGCCTATATCAACTATCTGCGCACCAACGGGCTGGATGCTGACAGATATATCATGGCGTTCTGGTCACGAATCGCCACGGTGGTATCTATTGTGGTGATGGCCATGCTGGCCCTGCCGTTTGTTTTTGGTCCGTTACGCAGCACGGGTACCGGCCAGCGCATGTTTATGGGCATCCTTATCGGCGCGGGCTATTTCCTGATAAATCGCCTGGTAGCCAACAGTGGTGCAGTGCTGGGCCTGGATCCGGCACTGACGGCCTGGTTGCCTACCATTACATTGCTGGGGATCACGCTGGCGGCGTTGGCCCGGGTGCGTTGATACCACCGGTCCATTCCAGCCGGGTACCCGACAACAAGTCGTGCCAGCCGCGTTTTTCGCGATCGATCAGCACCCACCAGAATCCGAGCCCTGCCGCAAGCCACGACACTGCTGCCAGCAGGGCCCGCCATATTGCTTGCAGAAATGTCACTGTGTCGCCGTTGGCGGCAACAACATGAAGGCGCCACGCAACCATGCCGATGGTCTGGCCGCCAAATCGCCAGAAACCCGCATAGTAGGCCAGCGCTATAGACGCCACATAGCCCTGGTACCACAGCGTGCCAGGCTCGATAGCATTGCCGCGGGTGAAAAGCAGTGCTGCTGCCGTCGCCGCGATTAAAACCGCCGCCAGAATCAGCGTGTCATAACAGATCGCGGCCAGCCGGCGCAGCAAACCGGGCGGCGTGGTGTTTGTCACCGCGCGCGCCGCAGCAGCAGGGCTGTTGCCAGTAGCCACAGTGCATTGCCGCCGCCACCGGATGGCGCTTGCGGCGGGGTCGGTGCGGGTGCAGGCGGGGCAGGGGCCGGGGCAGTCGCAGCGCGAAACGCACTGCAGGTGGGTTGTTGGCCCGCCGGGGCGGCAGCGTCCGGGTCGTTCGCAAAATAAATCACAAAAGAACAATTGGCACCACCCACATCACCGGGCTGCAGTGCCGAGTCTTCATAGCCATTCCAGTACCCGCTGTTCCAGTCCACCGGTGTCGCCGGGTTTGCATCCAGCTGCATTTGCGCGAAATCCGTCAGTGCAAGTTGCACGGTTGCAGCTGTGGGCGTGGAGGCCGACGCTGGCGTTTGCGACCACGGCAGCTCTACCGAGAACGCATCACCACGCCAGTTCTGGTAGCCATCGGGTGCGCCACCCGGCTGGTCCAGCCAGCTGCTGGACGTCACATCGGCAAAAAAGGCGATCGCAGAGTCGGTAGTCGCCATTTCGAGCTGTTCTGCGCTGCTTGCCTGGCCAGGATAATCAGCTGGCAAATCGTTTGAGTCGAACCAGCGCATCGGCTTGGAAAATCCAACCCAGATGCGGTGATCTTCCGCTGGCACCAGCGCGCGCGACACATCGACCTGGAGTCGGCGACTGTCGCCGTCGGCCAGCCATCTTGCATCGTAGACAACCTCGTCACGTGTCAGGTTTTTGATTTGTATTGCGTTGACAAAGGGTGGCCCGGCCTGGCGGTAAAAGCCGAGCAGGTGAGTCCGCGCCATTTCATCGCGCACTCGTGCGATCTCACCGTCCGGCAGGACAAAGCCACTGTGTGAAACGCCGCTTCCGCCATAATCCTGGCCGCCATTACGCGGTTCGACTTCCAGTGTCCAGGCCGGGATCTGGAATTCGTAGGCGAAGTAGTCTGCGACTGTTCCAATGCCCAGCGAGCCGGCCGGATCCGGGCCATAGCGATACTTGAAACCGGTGACAGCGCGCATGCGGTTAGCAAGGTCGGCGGTAATTGAATCGCGTCGCGTGTTGCCGGTTTGTGGCGTGAAATAGATTTGCGTAAAGGAATGGACGTCGATGCCCAGACGCAGCCGATCAGCTGGCCCCAGCTGCGTTGCAGCGCGCAGGGCCTGGATCTCCGGCTCGGATGATGCAGCGCTGCCACGATAAACCAGGCTGATACTGTTGTTGCTGGACCCGCCGTTCAGGGCAAAACCGTAGACGCTGTTGCGGTTGAGGTCGACGCCAAAAAAACTGTCGTCCGTAGTATCGAGGTCTTCATCAACCAGACTGCCCGCCGGTCTGCGCATATTCTTGCGCCGCATGCGCCCGTCACGCGGCTGGCGAAAATCGGCTGTCACCCGGGTAGGAAAGTTCTGTGTCTGGATAAAGCCATCAATATTCAGGACCGGGATCAGAACCACATTGAAATTGTCATGCAGGAACTGGCCAATGCTGCCGTCCCCTGACAGCTCGACCAGCTGCTCGAAAATTTCGGTGACCACCTCCGGTGACTGCCATTCACGCGCATGAATGCCACCATTAATGATTGCGGCGCCTTCCAGGCTGCCGTCGGCCGAGACGTTATCCGGATCGCCCAGCACATAGGCCCAGATGTCGCGACCTGAACGGGTCTGCCCGACAATTTGCCCCGCAACCGAGGGTTCGGTCAGCAACAGGTCCTGGTGGCGTGCGTACAGCGCGCCGTAGCTGCGAAACCCGCTGACTGCGGTTAGTGAATCGACCGGTATCGGCGGCGCATAGCCCAGCGCGAGATTACCGCTGCTGTTGTCGTTTTCCGTGTAGACAAACTGGGAGTCGCGACAGGCCGGATCGTCCGGGTTACTGATAGTGCCGCTCTGGTCAAACTGGCAAACCGCGTTTGCGGTCACCGGCAGCAATAGCAAAAGCAACGCAACGCGTGATCTCATCGCTTATCCCGGCTATTGCCCGCCAGCTGCAGCGCCAGCCGGGCGCGTTGTTGCAACCACCAGTTATCGGTTTGTCCGGCAATGGCCTCAAGCCGGGCCAGGGTATGACGGTTTGCCTCACGCGCCAGGATGGCGGCCGCGGTTGCGCCCAGGGTGCGATCCGCCAGCAGGCGCCACATCAACTCGTCTGCCGCTGCCAGCTGCGGGCGCAGGCGGCCGATCGCGAATGCGGCGGCAGAGGCTATTTCCGGTCGCTGCAGGGCTGTTTTCAGGACCGCCAGCGCCGCTGGCGCATCGAGGGTCTTTGTGAGTCTGTTCAGCGCGCTGATGGCAACATCACTGCGGCTTTGCGCTAGGACCTTGACGTATAAATTGCTATCGGCAAGAGCGTGGGCAAATTCGGCTGCCAGTGCGCCATCATCGTCGCCGAGGCGTGCCTCGACTTCATGGGAAAATACCGGCAGGTATTTTGCAGGCATCGCTCTGACCGCATCGATTATTCCCGCGCGGGTTGTTGCACCGCCGGCAAAATAATTATCCAGAAGTTGTTGATCACCTGAGCGGGCGTGACGCAATGCAGCCCGGCCGGCATTGCGCCGATCCCACTCGCGCAATGCGAACCTGGCAGCTGCTCCGACATCGGACTGAGGAACCATGGCATTGCCTTCCTCATGCCTGACAAAAACCTGCGGCGGCCGCAGTGCAAGCTGTTCCAGCAGCTGCCGGGCGTCGATGGTTTCTTCCTGCCGGCCCAGCTGCTGCACCAGTTGCCACAGCCGGGTCTCGGAATCGACCGAGACCTCGGCCTTTGCCGCCAGCGCCGCAGCGCGGGCCACAGGCGCAACTTCCGCCCTTGCCACAAGGCATGTCGGCAGGAAGAGCGCGAGGATCAGTATTCGAAAAAGCACTGTTGCATGGCCCACAGGTGGTTGGATTGCCTGCGCGTGGCCAGGTTCAATGCCGGATTGGCGCTCCCTACGGGACTCGAACCCGTGTTCCCGCCTTGAGAGGGCGATGTCCTGACCGCTAGACGAAGGGAGCTGGCCTTGCCCGCTGTGGAATGGCCCGACGCGGTGAGGGTGCTATTATACGGACCGTTTTGGGCCGGCTCCAGACAATTATTTCCGTCAAACAAAGGCTTCCGGAGGTACTCTGAAAGAGCCTCATATCATCCCGCGATCCGAACACACGGTTTCACGCGCCAGTTTTTCACGTAACGCCCTGAAGGTGCTCAATCGGCTGCACCGGGCCGGCTTCCAGGCATTCCTGGTCGGCGGGGCAGTTCGTGACCTGCTGCTGGGGCATGAGCCAAAAGACTTCGACGTGGCCACTGATGCCCATCCGGACGACGTGCGTGACCTGTTCCGCAACTGCCGTCTCATCGGCCGCAGGTTTCGCCTCGCGCATGTCCACTTCGGCCGCGACATTATCGAAGTAGCGACTTTTCGCGGTGACGGCGAAGTGGGTGTGGAAACCGACGCCGCTGGCCGGATCCTGCGTGACAACATTTACGGCAGTATCGGCCAGGATGTGTGGCGTCGTGATTTCACCGCAAACGCGCTGTACTACAACATCGCCGATTTTTCGATCTGGGATTACACAGGCGGGATGAAGGATGTCGCGGCCGGCGTGCTGCGAATGATCGGCGATGCCGAAGAGCGTTATCGTGAAGATCCGGTGCGCATGCTGCGTGCCGTGCGATTCAGTTCGAAGCTGGGTTTCGACATGCATCCCGACACGGCAGCGCCGCTGACCGTGCTGGCGCCAGCGCTGGGTGATGTGCCACCGGCGCGGCTGTTCGAAGAAGCGATCAAATTGTTTATGTCAGGGTCGGCACAGCGTGCCTTCGACCTGCTGGGGCGATACGGTTTGCTGCAGCACCTGTTTCCGGCAACCGTCGCCGTCATGGAAATGGAAGGGGCGGCTTCATTTCGGCAGTTGTTGACACAGGCATTGGAAAACACTGATGAACGTTTTGCCGTGGGCAAATCGATTACGCCGGTGTTTATGTACGCCGTCATGTTGTGGGGGCCGGTTACACAGCGCGTAGCGGCGATCCGCAATGAGCGGCATGGCGATGTGTTCTGGCTCCATCGCGCCACGGACGAGATCCTGAGCGAGCAGCAGGAGCATGTGGCAATCCCGCGCCGCCTGGGTGCTCCGATCAGGGAGATCATCTGCCTGCAGGCGCGTTTCTCTCGTCGTTCCGGGAAGCGTGCGCTCGGCCTGCTGGATCATCCGCGTTTTCGTGCGGCCTATGACCTGATGCTGTTGCGAGTGGCAGCCGGCGAAGAGGATCCTGATCTGGCGCAGTTCTGGACCGAGCTGCAGACAATGAGTCCTGACGAGCAGGCCGAAGCGGTAAACATTTCGCCCCAGGGCGGCTCACGCCGACGGCGTCGTGGCCCGCGTCGCCGCCGACCGCGTGGTGACCAGGTACCCGATGCAGGCTGAGCGCTGGTTACCGGCCTACATCGCCCTCGGCAGCAACCTCGATGATCCGCAGCAGCAGGTGGCACGGGCGCTGTCAGCGCTGGCGGGGCTGGAGCAGACTGTGCTGGCGGCACAATCGTCCCTTTATATCTCGGCACCGCTGGGACCGGCGGAACAGCCGGATTATGTCAATGCAGTCGCGGCAATGCTGACGCAACAGGCGCCGCTGTCACTCATGACCGCGCTGCTGGCGATTGAAAAGCAGCATGGCAGGATACGCGGTACGGAAAAATGGGGCCCGCGGACAATTGATCTGGACCTCCTGCTCTACGGTGATACGGTACGTGAGGGGGAGGAGCTGACGCTGCCACATCCGCGTATGTGCGAGCGGGTATTCGTGCTGCAACCCCTGACTGAACTGGCTCCGGCACTGCGTCTGCCTGACGGGCGCCGGGTGGCCTCGGTACTGCGGCATCTGGACAGCACCGGGCTGCGGCGGTTGTAAGGCGGGAAACGACTTAGAATTATGTGGCAACCGAAATACATCGCCGTTGAGGGCCCGATCGGCGTCGGCAAAACGACGCTGGCCAGCCGGCTTGCTGCCAGTTTTGATGCCGAGCTGGTGCTGGAAGAGCCGCAGGATAACCCGTTCCTCGAGCGCTTCTACCGTGATCCGCGCCGTTACTCATTACCGACCCAGCTTTATTTTATTTTTCAGCGGGCACGCCAGTACCAGGCCATGCGCCAGGCCGACATGTTCGAACCGGTGCGGGTAACAGATTTCCTGCTGGAAAAAGACCGCCTGTTCGCGCAGCTGAATCTGGACGACGACGAGCTGGCGCTTTACGACCTGGTGTACGAAAAACTGGCAATAGACGCGCCGGTCCCGGATCTGGTGGTCTACCTGCAGGCGCCGGCCGAAATTCTGCTCAAGCGTATAGCAACGCGTGGTATTGGCTACGAACAGGGTATTACACGCGAGTACATGGAGCGTGTCAGTGAAGCGTACGCCCGCTTTTTTCATCATTACGACCGTAGCTCATTGCTGATCGTCAACACCGGGCAGATCGACCTGGTTAATACTGACAGCGGCTATGCCACGCTGCTGGAGCAGTTGCGCGGGCTGCGTCCGGGTCGGCATTTTTTCAATCCTGGTCCCGCCGAATTCAACTAAGGGGATAGCGATGTATCAACACCTCGGAAAACGGGCGCAGGAAACGCCGCCGGTCACGCTGTCATCTTTGCGAGAAATGAGGGCAACCAGCGAACCCATCAGTTGCATCACTGCTTACGATGCCAGTTTTGCCGCGCTGGTCGATCTGGCAGGCGTTGACGTCGTGCTTGTTGGCGATTCACTCGGGATGGTCATCCAGGGACACAACACTACTGTGCCGGTAACCATGGATGCGATGGTCTATCATTCGGCAGCAGTGGCGCGTGGCCTGTGGCGCCCCTTTCTGATCACCGACATGCCGTTTATGAGCTATGCCACCCGCGACCAGGCGCTGCGCAATGCTGCCCGGCTGATGCAGGAAGGTGGCGCAAAGATGGTCAAGCTCGAAGGCGGCGTCAATCAGCTGAACGTCGTGCGAGCGCTGGCTGCCAACGACATCCCGATTTGTGCCCACATCGGGCTGACCCCGCAGTCGGTGCACAAGATTGGCGGGTTCAAGGTGCAGGGCCGCGACGCCGCAGCTGCCCAAGGGATGATAGACGACGCCCGTGCGCTGGAAGATGCCGGTGCTGACATCGTACTGCTCGAGTGCATTCCAAACGAGTTGGGCAAGGCCATCAGCGAGACCCTGGAAGTACCGGTAATCGGAATTGGTGCCGGCCCCGACGTCGACGGCCAGATTCTCGTGCTGTACGACATACTGGATATCACGCTCGGTCGTACGCCACGTTTCGTGAGGAACTTCATGGAGGGCGCCAAAGACTGCTCCGACGCGGTGCATCGCTATGTTGCCGCGGTCAAGGATCGCAGCTATCCCGCCCCCGAGCACTGTTTCGGCTGATCAGTTGCATACTGTCGAGACGATAGCTGCATTGCGCGAACAGGTTCACGCCTGGCGCTGCCGCGGTTCCCGTATTGCATTTGTTGCCACTATGGGGAACCTGCATGCCGGCCATCTCAGCCTGGTGCGCACGGCTCGGCGCCTGGGTGATCGGGTTGTTGCCAGTATTTTCGTCAACCCTCTGCAGTTCGGACCTGATGAGGACTATGCCGCGTACCCGCGTACGCTGGAGGATGATCAGGCGGCACTATTATCCGTTGGCTGCGACCTGCTGTTCGCACCAACTGCCGATGAAATGTATCCGCACGGAGAATCATCAACACGCCTGACGGTCGGCGCGCTGGGCGATGTGCTCTGTGGCGCGCACCGGGCGGGGCATTTCGACGGCATGGCAACGGTGGTATTGAAGCTGCTCAATATCGTGCAACCGGATGTGGCTGTGTTTGGCCAGAAGGATTTCCAGCAGCTGGCAGTGATCAGGCGGTTTGTGCGAGACCTCGACCTGACCGTCGATATTGCCGATCAGCCGACGGTACGTGAGGACGATGGCCTGGCAATGAGTTCGCGTAATCGCTACCTGGATGCTGAACAGCGCGAGGTCGCACCGCTGCTGTTCCGGGCAATTTCGTCGATAGCGAACGATATCGGCGACGGCCGGCGTGATTTCCGGCAAATGTGCCAGTCGGCAGCGACGCAGCTACGCGAGGCCGGTTTCAAGCCGGACTACATCGAGGTTCGGGATGCCGACGACCTGCGTGAGCCCAATGAGCAGACTCGCAGAGTCGTCGTGCTTGCGGCCGCGGTGCTTGGCGGCGCCCGGTTGATAGATAACGAGCAGGTGCAGTTGCCGGCCTAGTGGGCGACGCAGTTGCGTCCGGCCAGCTTGGCACGATAAAGCGCCGTGTCGGCGTTGTTGATCAGTACTTCCAGAGTGTCTGACGGGGAGCGCTCGGCAACGCCGATTGATACGGTCACGCCGGCGCCATCCTCCGGACCGGTTCGTTCACCGGGGTTGCCGCCGATGGATGCGCGAACCCGTTCGGCTATTTCCAGCGCCTGGTTCAGATCGGTATCCGGCAGCATTACGGCAAACTCGTCGCCACCGTAGCGCGCGATCATGTCGGTTGGCCGGAAATACTGGCGCAGCGCATCGGCGACTGTGCACAGCGCGTGATCACCGGCAATGTGACCGTGCAGGTCATTGAACGGTTTGAAGTAATCGACATCGAGCATTACCAGGCAAATGTCCTGGCCATCTATTTCGCAACGCTGCATCTTGCGGCGAAACATATCTTCCATCCAGTGACGATTGAACAATTCGGTCAGCGCGTCGGTCATTGCGTTGCGTTCGTACTGCCGCAGTACGCCTTCGCTGTCAGCAATCAGCTCATTGTCAGCGCGCAGGCGCTCCGACAGGATTGCCAGAAGGTTGCGGGCAAAAGCATGCGATGTATTGATCATTTCCCACACGGCAGCCTGGTCGAGTGCCAGCAGCTGGGTATCCTCGGCTGCCCGCACCCACGCGGAAGGTGGCTGATTGTCGATGATCGACATTTCGCCGGCGCAGGATCCGGCCTGCAGCGTGGTTAGCGGTGCCTCCTGTTCACTCACAAGGTGAACCGTCAGGCTGCCACTCAGGATTGCGTAGACACTGGTATTGGGTATGTCCGGTGCCAGGAGTAGTTCGCCAGCGCGCAGGCTGCGCTGTTCGCAATGCTCTAGATTTAGTTCGATTGATTCAGGGCTGACACCGCGCAGCAGGCGCAGCGCCGCAAAACGCGGGTCAGCGTAAAACGGTTGACGTATTCTCTGCGAGTCCGATGTTACGCCAGGTTTCATTGTTCGCTCTCCAGCCGCTCGCGCATTTCATCAAATCGCGCGCGTTGCTCGCCTTCGACCTCCGGGTAGCTGAGATTCAGGCCCTCCAGCGTCGCCAGCAATATCCGCGCGACCTCCAGCCGCATGTAGTTCTTGTCGTCGGCCGGGATGGCATACCAGGGCGCCCACGGCCGTGCCGTGGCATTGATTGCGTCCTCGTATGCAGTCATGTAGTCGTACCAGTACTCACGTTCCTCGACGTCAGCCATCGAGAATTTCCAGTTCTTGTCCGGATCGTTGAGCCGGGCGAGAAATCGCCTTTTCTGTTCATCGCGCGACAGATTGAGCCAGAACTTGATTATTGCCGTGCCGTTACGGGCCAGGTGCCGTTCATGCTGTTCGATAGACTTGTAACGGTCACGCCAAAGCCGGTTCAGTGGCGGCATGTTGGGTATGCGCTGATATTTCAGGTACTCGGGGTGTACCCGCACCACCAGGACTTCTTCGTAGTGGCTGCGGTTGAATACCCCGATGCGCCCGCGCTCCGGCAGCCGTCGCGTGGTGCGCCACAGGAAGTCATGATCCAGTTCTTCAGCCGATGGCTGTTTGAACGAAAACACCTGGCAACCGGCAGGGTTTATTCCTGACATCACGTGGCGAATGGTGCCGTCCTTACCGGCCGCATCCATCGCCTGAAAGACCAGTAACACGGCCCACTCGTTATGCGCATACAGCCGGCGCTGCTGGTCGCGCAGCTGACTGATCTGCAGGTCCAGCTCCTTGCGCGCCTGTTTCTTGTTCAGCAGCCAGTCAACCGGCGGCGTTGTGTGACTGTCAGCCACGCGAAAGCTGCCATCGAACGGCACCAGGTGAGGGCTGGGCGCAGCCACGAATTTCTTCAGCACTGATTTGGGCATACAGGATCGGAATTATGGTTAAATTTGGCCCGTTTTGCCAAAGACCCAGTTCTCATTTCGGCCGGCCCGCCAGCCGCTGAATCGCTAAAAACCGTGGCGTTCCAGGGCCCAGGCCACATGCTCGCGCACCAGCTCTGACGGGTGCGACGCCCGGCCACGCAAAGCGGCCACGACAGTTTCGGTGCCTGGTGCATTGCCGAGCGCCACGGCGATATTTCGCAGCCAGCATTCGTGGCCGATTCGGCGGATCGGGCTGCCAGCGGTGCGGTCGAGAAATTCCTGCTCGGTCCAGCCAAACAGCTCGACCAGCCCGGCTGCATCGAGCCCGTGACGAGGCCGGAAGTCACCTTCGTCAGTCGGGCGGGCAAACTTGTTCCAGGGGCACACCAGCTGGCAGTCGTCACAACCAAAAACCCGGTTGCCGACCAGCGGTCGCAGGGCGACCGGGATGGGGCCACGCAATTCAATGGTGAGATAGGAGACGCAGCGGCGTGCATCCAGCCTGAATGGGGCAACGATGGCATCAGTCGGGCAGGCGTCGAGGCATGCGCGGCAGCTGCCGCAGTGTTCGGTTGCCGGGGAGTCCGGCGGTAGCGGCAGGTCGGTGAGTAACTCACCGAGGAAAAAGTACGAGCCGGCCTGGCTGTTGATCAGGTTGGTGTGTTTACCGATCCAGCCAAGCCCGGCATTGCGTGCCAGGGGCTTTTCCAGCACCGGGCCGCTGTCGACAAAAACGCGGTAGCCAAACTGGCCAACCTCTGCCGTAATCCTGTCGGCCAGTTGCTGCAACCTGCGGCGCATTACCTTGTGGTAATCGCGTCCGAGCGCATAGCGGGAGATATAGGCCAGCTGCGGGGTTTGCAGGACAGTGTCGGCATCCGCCGCGTCCTGCGGCCAGTAATCCATCCGCACGGAAATGATGCTCGCCGTGCCGGGCCTAAGCTCGGCGGGCCGTGAGCGCCGCGTGCCATGGCGCTGCATGTAATCCATCGTGCCGTGGTAGCCAAGCTGCAGCCAGTGCTGGAATGCTTTTTCATCCGCTGCAAGATCAATCCCGGCAAATCCAGTCTGCTGAAATCCCAGCTCGGTTGCCCAGCGGCGAATGCTGTCGCCAAGGCTGGCAAAGTTGTCCACATTTACGGGCATCGAAATTCCAGTGGTCTGTCTATAATGGACGGTCATGACCAATAAACTGCCTGTAAGAATATACCGCGCCGCCCAGGTGCGAGAGCTGGATCGCCTCGCCATCGACGAACTGGGCATTCCCGGCTATACGCTAATGTACCGGGCGGGCGAAGCCGCGTTTCGTACGCTGCGCCGGCGCTGGCCGCGATCCCGGCAATTACTGGTGCTGTGCGGCGCGGGCAACAATGCCGGCGACGGTTATGTGCTCGCTCGCATCGCGCGGTCAAAGGGTATGCAGGTGACAGTCGCGGCACTGGTCGATCCGGAAAAACTCGTCGGCGATGCGCGCATTGCCTGGGAGACCTATCACGCCTCGGGCGGCACGGTAACGGACTGGGAGCCGGACATGCTCCTGCGCGCGGACGTTATTGTCGATGCGATCCTCGGAACCGGACTCGCGCGTCCACTGGAGGGCAAACCGCGCGAACTGGTCGAAGCCGTGAACGCGTCGCCGGTCGAGGTGCTTTCGCTGGATATTCCGACGGGGCTGCACGCCGATACCGGGCGTGTGATGGGGGCCGGCATTGTCGCTGACATGACGATCACCTTTGTCGGGCTCAAGCTGGGGCTCTACAGCGGCGATGCCATCAACCATGTTGGGAAAATCGTTTTCGATGGTCTCGGTATTCCCGCCAAGCTGACACAGCGTATGCCCTGTGCCGGCCGCCGTATCGCCGAGTCTCATGTTATTGAGACGCTACCGCCGCGAGCGCGCACCGCACACAAGGGGCAACATGGTCATGTGCTGGTTGTTGCCGGCAATCGAGGTATGGGTGGGGCGGCCATTCTGGCGGCATCTGCAGCCTTGTATAGCGGCGCCGGACGCGTAACCGTGGCCACGCAGCCGGAGCACGTCAGCGCGACCATATCGGCACAGCCCGAATTGATGTGTCGTGGAGTCAGCCAGGGTGCGGAGCTCGACCCGCTTCTGGATATGGCTGACGTCATTGCTGTCGGTCCCGGTCTCGGCCGCGACAACTGGTCGCAGGAAATGTTGGATGCTGTTCTTTCCAGTGATAAACCCAAGGTAGTCGATGCCGATGCGTTAAATTTCCTGGCCGACCAGCCAGTGAAACGCGACGACTGGGTGCTGACGCCGCACCCGGGGGAAGCGGCACGCCTGCTGGGCACAACCACCAGCGAGATTCAACATGACCGGTTTGCGGCGGTGGCGCGCCTGCTGGAAAAATTTGGCGGCACCATCGTGCTGAAGGGGGCAGGCAGCCTGGTTGGGCATGTTGGCGAGGCGGCCTGGATTTGCGACCGCGGTAACCCGGGTATGGCCAGCCCCGGCATGGGTGATGTGCTTACCGGGATCATTGCCGCTGTAGCAGCCCAGTGTGGCGACCTGACCGCGGCGGCACGCTGCGGTGTATTCATTCATGCCAGCGCCGGCGATGATGCGGCTCGTCGCGGCGAACGAGGCGTTGTAGCCGGCGACCTGTTCAAACACATTGCAGCCTGGATCAACCTCAGCTGACCGTCTGCTGCGTGATGCAGCAGAAACCGCCGCGGCCGGAGCGCAACTCGCCACGGCCGTAATGCCGCATCTTCCGAAAGAGCGTGCTTTCAGGATCTACCTTTCAGGCGATCTGGGCGCAGGCAAGACTACGATGGTGCGCGGTTTCCTGCGCGCACTGGGCGTCAGCGGGCATGTGCGCAGCCCGAGCTATACGCTGGTTGAAACCTATCAGACGGCTGCTGCGACTGCGGTCCACGCCGACCTGTACCGGATCGCTGCGGGCACCGCGGCGGAATCACTGGGGTTACGCGACTATGACGCGGGCGGCCATATCTGGCTGATCGAGTGGCCCGACCGCGGCGCCGGCCTGCCACCAGCCGACCTGCTGGTGACGCTCGCCCATCACGAAGCCGGCCGCAGCCTGGTCGTGACCGCCGCCACATCGCTGGGTGCTGAAATAGAAGCCCAGTGAACATTCCGCCATATCTTCCTTATTTTTAATAAAAAAGCCTTGAAATCAGCCCGGGTGTGAGGCTAAATTCTCCAAGTAATTAGGTTAAATCACTCCCGTAAGTGCAGGAGATATGGTCGCTGGCGTTCGCTCACTGCTGATCTGCGCGGCACTGATGCCGCTGACTGCCTGGGCCGGTGTTTCGGTCAATGCCGTACGGCTGTGGGCGGGGCCCGACAGCACCCGGGTGGTGATGGACCTGGACGCGCCGGCCGACCACCGCATTTTTCACCTGCGTGACCCGAGCAGAATAGTCGTCGACCTGACCCAGGCCCGGCTGGCGGCTTCCGCCATGCCCGACGGCGCTGGTGCCGTAACGCGGATTCGCAGCGGTAAACGCGACGGTGGTGATCTGCGTGTGGTGCTGGATCTGTCGGTCGACGCCATACAGCCGCGCAGCGTGATTCTTCCCCCCAACGATGTCTACGGTCACCGACTGGTGATCGACCTGTTCCCGCAGGGTAGTGAGGCTGCAAGATCAGCGGCACCTGTAATTGCGCAGCAGAGACGCGAGGTCCTGGTGGCGATTGACCCGGGCCACGGCGGCGAAGATCCCGGCGCAATAGGACGACGCGGCACACGCGAGAAGAGCGTCGTATTGCAAATCGCGCGTCGCCTGGCCGAGCAGATCAACGCGCAGCCGGGTATGCGCGCGATGCTCACTCGCAACGGCGACTATTTTCTCACCCACCGCAATCGGTGGCAGAAGGCGCGCGACCAGCGTGCAGACTTTTTTGTATCGATACATGCCGACGCCTTCAAGGACAGGCGCGCGCATGGTTCCTCGGTTTATGCATTATCCGAACGCGCCGCGACCGATGAGGCGGCACGCTGGCTGGCAGAGCGGGAAAACGCTGCCGACCTGATCGGTGGTGTATCGCTCGATGACAAGGACGACCTGCTTGCATCGGTGTTGCTCGACCTGTCGCAGAATGCCGCGATCAGTTCCAGTTTAAATGCGGGCAGCTTTCTGCTCGATGAACTGGGCGCGATAAATGACCTGCGACGAAAAGAAGTACAGCAGGCCAACTTCCTTGTGCTGAAGTCACCGGATATCCCTTCCTTGCTTGTTGAGACAGCCTTTATTTCCAATCCCGAGGAAGAGAAGCGGTTGCTAAACGCCGCTTACCAGGAAAAAATTGCTGCGGCAATCATGCGCGGCATCCGTGGTTACTTTGCGCGTAATGCGCCGCCGGGCACGCAGCTGGCGCAGGCGCGGGGTGCAGATGGCGATCTGGCCTACCGTCACGTGATTGGCAGTGGCGAAACGCTGTCGGAGATAGCGGCCCGCTATAAGGTAAAAATGCAGGAAATCCGCAGCGCCAACGATTTGCATGGTGACGTGATAAGAGTCGGCCAGGTGCTGGCCATCCCGCTGGCTCGCTGAACTGCAAATCTGTGTCGGTTATTCTACCGGCATGCCTATCCGTGAACTGCCGTTAAACCTCGTCAATCAGATTGCTGCAGGCGAAGTGGTCGAGCGGCCTGCTTCTGTGCTGAAGGAACTGCTGGAAAACAGCCTGGACGCGGGCGCGACACGAATAGCCGTTGAGATCGAGGCCGGCGGCTTGCGCCGTATCACCGTTCGCGACGACGGTGCCGGGATTGCGCCGGACGAGCTGGTCCTGGCGCTGGCGCGTCATGCAACCAGCAAGATCACGACGCTTGATGACCTGGATGCCGTTGCCAGCCTGGGTTTTCGCGGCGAGGCACTGCCATCGATGGCATCGGTGTCACGGCTGGAGCTGACTTCCCGCATGGCCGGTGAAGAATCCGCCTGGCGTGTTGTTGCCGACGGCGGCCGGCTCGGCGAGCCGGTCCCGATTGCCCATCCACACGGTACATCGGTGGAGGTGCGCGACCTGTTTCATAATGTGCCGGCGCGGCGAAAGTTCCTGCGTACCGAAAAGACCGAATTCGGTCATCTGGACCGGACCTTTCGCCGCCTTGCCCTGAGCCGGTTTGACGTGGATTTTTCGTTGCAACACAACCGTCGCGAGGCACAGCGCCTGCCGGCGGCCCCAACCCGTATGGAGCAGGAACGGCGGGTAGCAGCGGTCTGCGGCGACGCGTTCATTGCCAGCGCAATGCATATAGATCACGCCGCTGCGGGGCTGCGCCTGTGGGGATGGATTGCGGCGCCGACGTTTTCACGCAGCCAGTCGGATTTGCAGTATTTCTATCTCAACGGCCGCGCCTTGTCTGACAAGCTGGTGCGCCACGCCGTGCGTCACGCCTATCGCGATGTGCTGTTTCATGGCCGTCACCCGGCCTACCTGCTGTATCTCGAAATGGATCCGCAACAGGTGGATGTCAATGCCCATCCGGCCAAGCATGAAGTGCGCTTTCGTGATGGCCGCACGGTGCACGATTTTGTCAGTCGCACGGTTGAGCAGGCGCTGGCAACAACCCGACCGGCCGGGCAGGTAGCCGGCCCGGCACGAATAACCGGGACACAGCCGGTACAGCAGGGCTTGCCGGTGCGTGAACAGATAGAAAGCTACGCCCGGCTGCTTGAGAGCATCGAACCGGCGGAAAATTCTGACGAGCAGTCAGCGCTGCCGCTTGGCAGCGCGGTAGCGCAAATTCACGGTGTGTACATCCTGGCCCAGACGACGGACGGCCTGATCATTGTCGACATGCATGCGGCGCACGAACGGGTTGTCTACGAGCAACTGAAAAGCTCTGTCAGCGCCGGTTCGCTGGCAGCACAGCCTCTGCTCGTCCCGATCACCATCAACGTCGCCGAGTCCGAGGCGGAGCTGGCCGCGGCAAATGCGGAGCTGTTTGCAGAACTGGGTATGGACGTCTCGCGTAGCGGGCCGGTTTCAATCGGTGTGCATGCTGTGCCGGCAATGCTCGTGAACAGCGATATCGAACAACTCGTGCGTGACACGCTGGCCGACATTGCCGCGCATGGCCGATCAGCGCGACTTGCGCAGCATCGCGATCACCTGCTGGCGACGATGGCCTGTCACGGTTCAATGCGCGCCAATCGCCAGATGACACTTCCGGAAATGAACGCGTTGCTGCGCCAGATGGAGCAAACCCCGCGTGCTGACCAGTGTAATCACGGGCGTCCAACCTGGACCCGCCTGAGCATGGCTGAGCTCGACCGTCTGTTTCTGCGCGGGCAGTAACGACGTGGCAGCCAGTCTGTTCCTCATGGGTCCGACTGCAGCCGGCAAGACCGCTGCTGCCGTCGACCTGGTGGAGAACTTTCCCTTTGAAATAATCAGCGTCGATTCAGCACTGGTGTACCGAGGGTTGAATATCGGGACGGCCAGGCCGGATCGGCAGACTCTGGCGCGTGCACCGCACCGTCTGATTGATATTGTTGAACCGAATGAGTCTTATTCGGCCGGGCGCTTTGCCCGCGATGCGGCGGAGGCGGTACGGGAGATTCGCGCCGCAGGCCGGGTGCCGCTGTTCGCCGGCGGTACGCTGCTGTATTTCCGCGCGTATGCGGAGGGGCTTGCCAGCATGCCGCGGGCATCAGCGCGCATTCGCGAGGAAATTGACGCCACAGCTGTCGCGGACGGCTGGCCGGCATTGCACCGGGAACTGGCATCGGTGGACCCGGTGGCGGCCGGGCGCATCCACCCCAATGATGCCCAGCGGATCCAGCGGGCGCTGGAGGTGTATCGCCAGACCGGCACCCCGATAAGCGACCTGCAGCAGCAGCGTCGGGTGCCCGGGGCGGCCGAAACCTTTTACCGGGTGGCCTGGTGCCCGTCGCGCTCCAACCTCTACCAGAATTGCGAAACACGCCTTAATCACATGATAAAACAAGATTTTATATCCGAGGTTCGCGACCTGTTCGAACGCGGCGATCTGCACCCGCAACTCCCGGCGGTGCGGGCAGTGGGCTACCGTCAGTTCTGGCAGCATTTGCAGGGCGAGTGCTCACGCGACGAGGCGGGGCGCAGGGCACTGGTGGCGACGCGGCGGCTGGCGAAACGCCAGTTGACCTGGTTGCGCGCCGAACCCGGTGTGGTGTGGATTGACCCAAACGGTGAAGCGGCCAGGCAGCAGCTGCATCGCCTGGCCCGGCGGGTGGTGCGGGCCGCCCGGTACGCGTAGTATCCGTCCCGTTGTTGTCGCTCCGCAACGGCGGGCGGAGTCCGGCGCAGGATGCCCGGCTGCCCGTCTGATACGGACATAAAAAACCAGACCAGCTAATAAGGAGACCCACATGGCGAGAGGGCAAACCTTGCAGGATCCGTTTCTCAATACATTGAGGAAAGAGAAGGTCCCGGTGTCGATTTACCTGGTGAATGGCATCAAGTTACAGGGGCAGATTGATTCATTCGACCAGTTTGTTGTGCTACTGCGTAACAGCGTAAGCCAGATGGTCTACAAGCACGCGATTTCGACGGTTGTGCCTGCGCGCAATGTCCGGCTGCCGATGCCGGATGGTGAGAACGCAGATGCGCCCGACGACAGCGCTGATGAGTAGTCCGGGAGACGCTCAATTTGTTTGAACGGCCCCGCGCGGGCGAGCGCGCGCTACTCGTAAATACCGGAATTGGCGCGCCGGTGCCGCGTGATCAGGTAGCCGAACTGAATGAACTTGCTGTATCGGCCGGTGCCCGGCCGATAGCGCAGTACAACGCAGTTCGCGATGCCCCGCATCCGAAGTACTTCATTGGCAGTGGCAAGGCCGCCGAGCTGCGTGACGTCATTGCGATGGAAAATATCGAGCTGGTGATCTTCGATCGAACGCTGTCACCGAGCCAGGAACGAAACCTGGAACGTTTGTTCCAGTGTCGCGTGCTGGACCGTACCGGCCTGATACTGGATATCTTCGCCCAGCGGGCAAAAAGCCATGAAGGCAAGCTGCAGGTTGAGCTTGCACAGCTGCGACACCTTTCAACGCGGCTGGTGCGCGGCTGGACTCACCTGGAGCGGCAGAAAGGCGGCATTGGCCTGCGCGGTCCGGGCGAAACACAGCTGGAAACTGACCGCCGGCTGCTTGCCAACCGGATCCGTGCGTTGCGTAGTGGCCTCGACAAGATCGAGGTGCAGCGCGCCCAGCAGCGTGGCGGGCGCGGCGGGCTGGCGACGGTGTCGCTGGTCGGCTACACCAATGCCGGAAAGTCCACGTTATTCAGCCAGCTTACCGATCAGCAGGTGTACGCAGCCGACAAGCTGTTCGCTACGCTCGATACCACGCTGCGGAAGCTGGAGCTGCCGCACGGACGTGATGCGTTGCTCGCTGATACCGTCGGATTTGTGCGCGATCTTCCTCACGAACTGATCGCTGCTTTTCGCGCGACGCTGCAGGAAACCCGCAATGCAGATCTTCTGCTGCACGTGGTTGACGCCGGTGACGAAAATCGCGGTGAGCGAATCGTCCAGGTGCAGCAGACGCTCGAGGCCATTGGCGCCGGAGACGTGCCGCAGATCATGGTCTACAACAAGATCGATCTCACCGGGGAACAGGCGCGTGTCGATCGCGATAGCGACGGTGCGGTTCGCCGGGTATGGCTGTCGGCCGTGGAGGGCAGCGGTATCGACATGCTGCTCGGGGTGATAGCCGATGTCCTGGTTGCCGGTCAGGCGCACCTGGTGCTGCGTATCCCCCCGGAGGCCGGAAAACTGCGCGCCCGGCTGTATGCCGAAGGCGTCGTGAGACGGGAAACCACAGATGATGATGGTGCGCAGCACCTTGAAATCGTCATCGCCACGGGACGATTACAGCAATTGTGCAGTAACCTTGGTCTCGATGCTGATCAGCTACTGGCGGATTCTTGTGCCGCTGGTGACTGGTCTCTACAATCCGGCGCTGCAGCCGGCTAACCAACTCAAAGCGGAATCTTAATGGCCTGGAACGAACCTGGAAAAGGACGCGACCCGTGGGGTGGCAACGGTCAACAAAGACCGCCCGACCTCGATGAACTCGTGCGGAGCATGCAGCAGCGGCTGCGTGGCTTGTTTGGCGGCGGCGGCAGTGGTGGCGGCGGCGGGGCGGCTGGCACCGGTCCCACATTGTTGCTGTTCCTTGTGGCGCTGCTTGTCGGTCTGCTTTTACTCAGCGCCTATCGTATCGACGCGCCGGAGCAGGGCGTGGTGCTGCGGCTTGGCGCCTACAATCGTACCTCGCCACCCGGTCTGCATTTCCGCATCCCGCTTGTCGAGACCATCGAGAAGGTCAACATAGCGCAGATCGAAAATTACGATTACCGCAACCAGATGCTGACCAGCGATGAAAACATCGTGTTCATCGAGGGCAATGTGCAGTATCGGCGTGGTGAGCCAAGGGATTACCTGTTCAGCGTGCGCGGGCCCGAGATGACGGTTGAAGATGTCGCTGAAAGCGCCATCCGTGAAGTCGTTGGCAAGAACAGGGCCGACTACATACTCGGCGACGGCCGGCCGAAAGTTGCTGAAGATGCCAGCGAGCTGATGCAGCAAACGCTGGACCTTTACAACACCGGTATTGTCGTTACGCAGTTCAACCTCAAGCGCGCACAGCCGCCACCCGAGGTGCAGGCGGCTGTTGATGACGCCACCAAGGCGCGCGAGGACAAGGACCGTTTCAGGCTGGCCGCAGAGGCGTATGCAAACGACCTTATTCCCCGTGCGCGTGGCGCGGCCGCCCGGCAGATGCAGGAAGCCGAGGCGTATCGCGAACGTGTGATCGCCGACGCGGAAGGTGAAGCAGCACGATTTGAATCGTTGCTCACCGAATACGAGAAAGCACCCGAAGTCACGCGGCAGCGGCTTTACCTCGAGGCCGTGGAGGAAGTGCTCGCGGCCAACAGCAAGGTGTTGATTGATTCTGACAGCAGCGGCGGCAATCTGCTGTACCTGCCGATGGACAAGCTGCTGGATCGGCAGCGCGAAGGATCTGCCTCGGTCGACTCTATCGATCGCGGTGGCTCATCAGCGCGCGCCAACAGCCCGGAAAACCCACGAGCGCGCGAGTCAGCACGGACCAGGGGGGAGCGATGAGAATACTGGTTTTTGCACTCGTTGCCGTTGCACTGGTTGTCTGGCAATGCATTTTTATCGTTGACGAACGCGACCTTGCGCTGCGTTTCAAGTTTGGTGAGATCGTCGAGACTAACTATGAGCCTGGCGTCTACCTCAAATGGTTTGCGCCGGTTAACAACGTGGTGAAGTTTCCTGACCGGATCCTGACTTCCGATAATCGCCCGGAACGGTTTCTGACCGGTGAAACGAAGTTTGTGCTGGTGGACTTTTTTATCAAGTGGCGCATCATCGATGCTTCGCAGTATTACCGGTCATTCGGCGGTTCCGAAGGCCTGGCGCAGGCGCGGCTGATCGAAATTGTCACCGCCGGCATGAAAGACGAGTTTGCCTCGCGCACGATCCAGGAAGTCGTTTCCGCCGAGCGCTCCGAGCTGATGGATAACATGCTGATTGCCTCACGGGGTATCGCGCAGCAGCTCGGGGTGGACATCGTCGATGTCCGGGTCAAGCGTATCGATCTTCCCGACGAGGTATCCGGTTCCGTCTACGACCGGATGCGGCAGGAGAGGGGCAGGACAGCAAAGCTGCTTCGCGCTGAAGGTGAGGAAACTTCCGAGCGCATCCAGGCTGATGCTGAACGGCAGCGCACTATCATTCTTGCTGAAGCTTATCGTGATGCGGAACGCATTCGCGGTGCGGGTGATGCTCGTTCGGCCGAGATCTACGCCAATGCGTACAACAGGAACAAGGAATTTTACGCCTTCTACCGCAGCATGGAGGCGTATCGGCGAGCTCTGACGACTGGTTCCGATATCATGGTTCTCGAGCCCGATAGCGACTTTTTCAAGTACCTGAATCAACCCGGACCCTGACGCTGGAAATTTCCACGAGTGAACGTGGCGGTATGCTGACCTATGGCTAAGAGTGTCATCGTCATCGGCACGCAATGGGGCGACGAGGGTAAGGGCAAGATTGTTGACCTGCTCACCGAGCGCGTTGATGCGGTCGTGCGTTTTCAGGGTGGTCACAACGCGGGTCATACGCTTGTAATCGACGGTGACAAGACTGTGCTGCATCTGGTGCCGTCGGGCATCCTGCGCAGCAATGTCGAGTGTCTTATTGGCAACGGCGTGGTGCTTTCCCCACCGGCGTTACTTGAGGAAGTGCAGATGCTGGAGCAGCGCGGCGTGGCAGTGCGCGAGCGTCTGCGTATCAGCCCGAATTGCCCCGTGATCCTGCCGTCGCACCTGGCACTGGACAGCGCCCGCGAGAATGCCCGTGGCGCCAAGGCCATTGGCACGACCGGCAGGGGTATAGGGCCGGCGTACGAAGACAAGGTGGCGCGGCGTGCAGTGCGTGTTGCGGACCTGTTTCATCGCGAGCAGTTTGCTGCGCGCCTGGGCGAGACGCTGGATTTTCATAACTTTGTGCTGAAAAGCTATTTCCGCACCGAGGCGGTCGACTTTCAGGAAACACTGGAAAGTTACCTGGCGATGGCTGCCGAGCTTGAGCCCCTGTGTATCGACGTGACCGGCCGGCTGCACCGACATTACACCGATGGGCACCGTATCCTGTATGAAGGTGCACAGGGCGCGATGCTCGACATCGATCATGGCACTTACCCGTACGTCACATCGTCAAATACCACCGCCGGGGGTGCCGCAACCGGTACCGGTATGGGACCGGCGTTTCTCGAGCACGTGCTCGGTGTGGTGAAAGCCTATACGACGCGGGTTGGCAGCGGGCCCTTCCCGACCGAGTTGTCAGACGATACCGGCGCACATCTGGCACGCGTCGGCGCCGAGTTTGGCGCGACCACCGGCAGACCGCGTCGTTGCGGCTGGTTCGATGCGGTCGGCGTGCGTCGGGCAATCGTCAATAACGGGGTCGCATCGCTTGCCGTAACCAAGCTGGACGTGCTCGACGGGCTGGACACGGTGCGCATCTGTGTTGGTTATTCTATTAACGGCGAAGTGGTCGACACGCCGCCGACCGGGGCGGAGCGCATGGCGGAGGTGTCGCCGGTTTATGAAGATATGCCGGGCTGGCAGGATTCAACTGCCGGTCTTACTGAATACGAGCAGTTGCCGCAAAACGCCCGTGATTACCTGGAGCGATTGCAGCAGCTGTGCGAAACACCGATTGCAGTCATTTCGACCGGGGCCGACCGTGTCGAGACCATCGTGCTCGACGACCCGTATTCCTGAGGGGATGGTGCCCAGGAGAGGACTTGAACCTCCACCCACTTGCGTGGACATGGACCTGAACCATGCGCGTCTACCAATTCCGCCACCTGGGCATGGTGACCGGCAGCTTGCCGGCGGAAGGCGCGCACTTTATCACACAGCGACGTCTTTTCAAGTAGCCGAAACAGCAGGAAAGCGATGACAAGAAAAAGAAAAGGGCAGGATGACTGGCGCAAGCAGGACCCGCACCATAAACGCGAGTCCGACCGCTACGAGCAGCCACTCCCCAGCCGCGAATACCTGCTGAAGCTGCTGCGCGAGCAGGGCGTGCCGATGCGGCGACGGGAGATCTTCGAGTCCCTGCGGATCGACGATCCCGATCAGCGCGCCGCATTGCGCAACCGGCTCAAGGCGATGGTGCGCGATGGGCAGCTGCTCAAGAATCGCGCCGGACAGTACTGCCTGATCGATAAAATGCCGTTGGTTACCGGGCGGGTGATCGGTCACCGCGACGGTTTTGGTTTCGTCAAACGCGACGACGATGATCCTGACGATCTCTATCTTTCACCGCGACAAATGCGTGAGGTCATGCATGGAGACCGCGTTGCCGTACGCGTGTCGCCGGGTCGCGGCGGTCGCACTGAGGCGCGCATTGCCGAGGTGCTGGAACGTGCCAATGAGGAGCTGGTCGGGCGCTATTTTAGCGAGAGCGGCATCGGTTTCGTCATTCCGGACAACAGCGCCATAGGTCAACAGGTGATTGTGCCGAAAGGAAAGACAGCCAAGGCCAGGCCCGGCCAGGTTGTCAGCGTGCGGATCGATGAGCCACCGGGCCGGCATTCGCAGCCCGTTGGCAGCGTAATCGAGATTCTCGGCGGCGATCACACTCCCGGCATCGAAACCGAAATTGCCGTGCGCTCGCACAACCTGCCGCATCGCTGGCCGCAGGCCGTCTCCGAGGCCGCGAAAAAGATACCGCAACAGGTGCAGGCCAAGGCAAAGCACGATCGCGTTGACCTGCGCGAGCTGCCGCTGGTGACTATCGACGGAGAGGACGCAAGGGATTTTGACGACGCCATATTTGCCGAAGAAACCGGCAACGGCTGGCGGTTGTATGTCGCTATTGCCGACGTGGCGCACTACGTGAAACCCGGCAGCGAGCTGGACAAGGAGGCGCAGCGGCGCGGTACTTCGGTGTATTTCCCGACCCGGGTGATTCCGATGCTGCCGGAGGAATTATCTAACGGACTGTGTTCACTGAATCCCGAGGTCGACCGGCTGTGCATGGTGTGCGAGATGCTGGTCGACAGCAGCGGCCAGGTGACGCGGTCGCAGTTTTACGAGGGCGTGATGCGATCGCAGGCGCGCCTGACCTATACCGAGGTTGCCGCTGCGCTTTACGACGGCGACAAGAAGGCCCTGCGCAAGGTTGGCGGACTACTGGAAGACCTCCAGGTACTGGACGATCTTTACCGCGCGTTTGCGGCAGCCCGGCAGAAGCGTGGTGCCATCGAAATAGAAACGCGTGAAGTGAAATTCCTGTTCAATGAGAAGGGTCGCATCAAGGGTGTCATGCCCTATCGCCGCAACGATGCGCACAAAATTATTGAAGAGTGCATGATTGCGGCCAACGTCCAGGCAGCCAAATTTCTGCAGCGCGGCCGTCTGCCTACGCTTTATCGTCGTCACGACCAGCCAGAGGAAGAACGACGCGACAAGCTGTTCGACTTCCTGCGGCCGCTGGGGCTGAAGATTTCCCGGCGCGGTGATCTGCAGCCCGCCGACTACGCCAGGTTGCTGCACGCCGTTCGTGATCGGCCGGATGCCGGTCTCATCGAGACGGTGCTGTTGCGTTCGATGCCACGGGCGGTGTACGCGCCGGACAGCCGCGGGCATTTTGGTCTGGCGCTGGAACAATACGCACATTTCACCTCACCGATCCGCAGGTACCCCGACCTGGTAGTACACCGCGGTATCAAGCACCTGCTGGCAAAAGGCAAGGTGCGCGAGTTTGTCTACAACCGCAAGGAGGTAGATCGGCTGGGGCAGCACTGCTCTGCCACCGAGCGGCGTGCCGACGAAGCCACCCGGGAAGCAACAGACTGGCTGAAATGTGAATTCATGCAGGACAAGGTTGGCGATATCTTTGACGGAACCGTCAGCGGTGTTACCAGCTTCGGTCTTTTTGTGCAGCTCGACGATATCCATATCGAGGGGCTGGTTCACGTAACGGAGCTGGGTGACGACTATTTCCAGCACGATGCGGCAAGTCACCGGCTGGTGGGCGAAGCGTCCGGTTCGGTTTACCAATTGGCTGACCGCGTGCGGGTGCGAGTCAGGGAGGCCAACATGGAAGATCGTCGAATAAACTTCGAGCTGGCAGACCGTAAGTCCGGTGCGCGCAAGGGCAGGAACAAGACCAGCCCCGGGACCAAGAACAAGAACACGAACAAGAACAAGACCAAGGGTAAGCCGAAAGGCAAGCCGCGAGGGCGCAAGAGCCGCAGGTGAACAGGCCTGCCGACACGGTTATCTACGGCGTGCACGCAGTCAGCCGTGCACTGAAGGAGGGCCCGCGCCGTGTTACCACGCTGTATCTCCAGGCCGGGCGGGATGACGCAACTACTGCCCGGCTCAGGAATGCTGCCGCGGCTCACGAGATAGCAGTAGAGGTTGTGGCCAAACATCGGCTCGCACAGATGACCGGCTCGGGCAAGCACCAGGGAGTAGCGGCCTTTGTTGATTCGCTGCCGCCACTGGGTGAACGCCAGCTGGAAGCACTGGTTGACGACCTGGAGACACCGTTTCTGCTGGCGCTCGATGGCGTGCAGGATCCGCACAATCTCGGCGCCTGCCTGCGCAGTGCGGTGGCGGCGGGGGTCGACGCGGTCATCGTGCCACGGGATCGTGCCGTCGGGATCACTGCAGCCGTGCGCAAGGTTGCGGCGGGAGCTGCCGAGGCAATTGCAGTGGCGCAGGTGGCCAACCTGTCGCGCGTCTTGCGCATGCTGGCGAAGAAAAATGTCTGGTGCTACGGCGCGGCGGCGGCTGAAGGCCGTGAGCTTTATCAGCTGGATCTGCGTGGCCCCTTGTGCCTGGTGCTCGGCGGTGAGAGCGACGGCCTGCGCCGGCTGACGCGCGAACATTGTGACGAACTGTTCAATATTCCCATGGCCGGAGACATCGAAAGCCTCAATGTCTCGGTTGCCGCGGGTATCTGCCTGTTCGAGGCTTTGCGCCAGCGCCGCGCCGGGTAGCAGCCGCTGGCTGCGGCGTCGCGGCCGGGCAGGCTGACTGGGCGCCTGCCAGCATCGTGACGGTACCCGCATGGCGGGTTTTAGGGTAGTATGCGCGCCCTGCCTGCGGGCAGGCGGGCGGCCATGGTCGCCTGACTCCTTGCCTCACCGCGCCGCGTGCGACGGGAGGCTGTTAAACCGAAAGGAGCACACAATGCGTCATTTCGAAATCGTGTTTCTGGTCCACCCGGACCAGAGCGAGCAGGTACCTGCGATGGTCGAGCGCTACCGGGGCATGATCGAAGCCTCCGGCGGCACTATCCATCGTCTGGAAGACTGGGGCCGCCGCCAGCTGGCATTCCCGATAGCCAAGATGCACAAGGCACACTACGTGCTGTTCAACATCGAAGGCGAAAAAGAAGTTCTCGACGAACTTATCGCCGCGTTTCGCTTCAACGACGCAGTGCTGCGTCATCTCGTTATCCGGCGTAAGGAAGCGATCACCGAAGCTTCGCCGATGGCTAAAAGCAAGGAAGAGGAAAAGGAACGCGACCGGGAACGCTCCCGTCGCGACGAACGTCCCGCCGAGGCAGCGAAGCCAGAGGGCGATGCGCCCGAGGCACCAAAGCAGGCCGAGGATGCCACTGAGGCACCCGCAGATGCCCCCGACGCACCGGAACCGGCTGCAGATGCCACCGATGCTGCCAAAACCGAACCTGCCGCCGGCGCCGAGCCGGATGCCGCAGCGTCGTAGAGCGAACAGAGGAGAACAGCAATGTCCAGATTTTTCCGCCGCCGCAAGTATTGCCGCTTCACTGCCGAAGGAATCGACGAAATCGATTACAAAGATATCGGCATGCTGAAAAACTACGTGACAGAGACGGGCAAGATAGTCCCCAGCCGGATCACCGGCACCAAGTCAAACTACCAGCGCCAGCTGTCGACTGCGGTCAAGCGCGCACGCTACCTGGCGCTGCTGCCGTACACCGACCGTCACTGACAAGCCTAACTGGCCGGTGAAGGGTTTCGTGGAATGGCTGGTTGCCCGCCGCTACCGGATGGTGCTGGCGGCCACCGCACTGGCGCTGCTGCCGCCGCTGGGCATTGTCGCCCAGGGGGTGGTGGTGCTCGCAGTGCTGATGCGTGGGCTCGGCGAGGGCATCCTTATCGCAGTGCTTGCGTCAGTCCTGATGCTCATTCCGGCCGCAGCTACGGGCGCAGCGCTGGGGCCACTGCTGCTGGTTGCCGCTGCAAACTGGCTGCCTGCCCTGTTACTCGCCGCCGTGCTCGAACGCAGCCGCTCGCTGTCTCTTACAACTCAGACCGGTCTGGTTGCGATATGTGCACTGGTGATACTTTTTTATGCCATCGGCTCGCCGGCCGAGAGCTGGTACGGCATTCTGCAGCAGTATGTTGCTGCAATGGGTCAGCGTATTGGTAACGTGCCCGATGAGGTGCTGGTGGCGTCCAGCCGGATAATGACCGGCATTGTCGGCGCTCTTACGCTGCTGTCTTCGGTGGCCGCGGTGTATATCGCTCGCTGGTGGCAGTCGCTGATGACGCGACCGGGCGCTTTCGGTGAAGAGTTTCGCGCTTTGCGCATGGGCTGGGTGCTGGGGGTTGTTGCCGGTGTCGTCTTCATTGCCGCAGCCGTGACGCGGTTTGCGCTGCTGGAAAACCTCACGCTGGTGCTGGTGTCCGGTTTCATGCTGCACGGTCTGGCGGTGATGCACAGCATTTCCATCGCCGGTCTCGGGTCCTTCTGGCTGGCAGCTGTTTATATTTTGCTGATTGTGGCCATGCCGTTTGCTGAACTGGCGCTGGCAGGCCTTGGTTTTGTCGACAACTGGTTCAACCTGCGCGCGCGCCTGCCGCGTCGTTGATCGTTTTTATTTACTGGGTTAATAGCTATGGAAGTCATACTGCTGGAAAAAGTTGAAAATCTCGGTGGCATCGGCGAGCGCGTAAAGGTGCGTTCCGGTTACGCCAGGAATTTCCTGCTGCCGAAGGGCAAGGCCGCGATGGCGACGCGGGAAAATATCGAGCGTGTTGAGGCAATGCGTGCCGAGCTGGAAATGAAAGCAGCGACAGAACTCGAGGCAGCCGCCCTGCGTGCGGAAAAAGTGCGCGAACTCGAGGGGGTAACCGTTGCCGCCCGGGTCGGCGCCGAGGGCAAGCTGTTCGGATCCGTGGGAACTGTGGATATCGCAGCCGCCTGTGAACGTGCAGGCCTTGAGATAGCGCGCAGCGAAGTCCGGCTGCCTGAGGGCCCGCTGAGGATAGCCGGTGAACATGCTGTGGAAATCCACCTGCACACAGAAATTTCAGTGCCATTGACGGTGACCATAGTCGCTGAGGAATGACCCGGCCGGCCACGGTCGTGTATTCTCGCTGCAGTTGTCGGCGTAATTCCTGACGCCGCCGTTTATGCACTGTGACTGAACTCGCACAAGAAATACCAGAACCGGAAATGCAGCGCCTGCGCGTTCCACCTCATTCGGTGGAAGCAGAACAGGCGGTGCTCGGCGGTCTTATGCTGGACAACCGGTCATGGGATACTGTTGCCGACGTACTGAGTGATGGTGACTTTTATCGTTCCGACCATCGGCTGATTTTTGCTGCCATCCAGACGCTGGCCGATACCGGCCGGCCTTATGATCCGGTTACGATCTCCGAGTACCTGTCGAGTACGGACAAGCTGTCCCAGGCCGGTGGGCTGGATTACCTCGGCCAGCTGGCGCGGGAAACACCAAGCGCCGCCAATATTCGTGCTTACGCCGAGATCGTCCGGGAACGCTCCATGCTGCGCGATCTCATCCGCGTGGGTGGCGATATCGCTACCAGTGCGCACGATACCGGCGGCACCAGCGCGGGCGACCTGGTCGACGAGGCCGAACGCAAGGTGCTGAAGATCGCCGAGCGAGGCAAGCGTCGCGGCTCGGGTTTTGTGCCGATTCGCAATGTGTTGTCGCCCACCGTAGACCGGCTCGATACGCTGCATAACTCGCCCGGTGATATCACCGGAATCACCAGTGGTTTTTCTGAACTGGACCGCATGACAGCAGGTCTGCAGCCGGGTGACCTGATTATCGTGGCCGGCAGGCCATCGATGGGCAAGACCAGCCTGGCAATGAACATTGCCGAGAATGCCGCACTGGGAAAGACGTCGATACCGGCGGCTATTTTCAGCATGGAGATGTCTTCGGACCAGGTGGCCATGCGCATGATCAGCTCGCTGGGTCAGCTCGACCAGGGCAAGCTGCGCACCGGCCGTTTTCGCGACGAGGACTGGCCCACAATTACCGGCGTTATTGCACAGATGTCGGAAGCTCCGATTTACATCGATGACACGCCCGCTTTGTCGCCTACTGAAGTGCGTGCGCGGGCCCGTCGGCTGAAGCGCGAGCATGGGCTGGGATTGATCGTGCTTGATTACCTGCAGCTTATGCAGGTTGCCGGCAGTGCCGAGAATCGCGCAACTGAAATCTCCGAGATCTCCCGCGGGCTGAAGGCGCTCGCACGTGAGCTGGAAGTACCGGTGATTGCTCTGTCGCAGCTCAATCGCAGTGTTGAACAACGCCCCGACAAGCGTCCGGTCATGTCGGACCTGCGCGAATCCGGCGCCATCGAGCAGGATGCGGATCTGATTCTGTTTATTTATCGCGACGAGGTCTACGACAAGGACACTGCGCGCAAGGGTGTCGCCGACATCATTATCGCCAAGCAGCGCAACGGCCCCATTGGGGACTTCCCGCTGACGTTTCGTGGCCAGTTCACGCGCTTCGATGATTTCGTGCCCGACAGCTACGGCGAGGGCCCCTTTTGAGCGCAGCACCCGCTGCGATCATCGATACCGGCGCATTGCGTCACAACCTGCAGGCGGCGCGCGCCGCGGCTCCGGCTGCCCGCGTCATGGCCGTGGTCAAGGCCAACGCTTATGGTCACGGTCTGGAACTGGTAACCGCGGCACTGCACGATGCCGACGGCTTTGCAGTCGCCAGGCTGGACGAGGCTGTGGCGATACGCCAGTCAGGCACCCGCCGACGCGTTCTTGTGCTCGAAGGCCCTGAATCGCCGGAAGAACTGGCGGATGCACGCCGCTACTCACTCGACCTGGTGATTCACAACCCGCAGCAGCTGGGATGGGTCGAGCCGGCGGCTGATGGTCTTGCTATCTGGCTGAAACTCGACAGCGGCATGCACCGGCTCGGCTTCATGCCGGAGCAGTTCGCTGCGGCTGTAACGCAGCTCAGGTCATACGCACCGGCGTCCGTCACCCTGATGACTCATCTGGCCAGCGCCGACCTGCGCGATGACCCGATGACAGAAAAGCAGCTTGCTGAATTTGCTGCGCTGCTAAGCCCGGGCGACCAGTCCAGTGTCGCAAATTCCGCCGGAGTGCTTGCATGGCCAGACGCCCGTGCCGGCTGGGTCAGGCCGGGCATCATGCTTTACGGCATCTCGCCATTCGCGGGGCAAACCGGGATCGAATTCGGGTTACAACCGGCGATGCATTTTTGTACGAAGTTATTGGCAATCCGCCCGGTGAGGGCAGGGGAGACCGTAGGCTACTGCGGGACCTGGACCGCCAGCCGCGACACGATAATTGGTACGGCCGCGGTGGGCTACGGGGATGGTTACCCGGGTAACCTGCCCGGTGGCACCCCGGTACTGGTGAACGGGCGCCGTTGCGAGCTTGCCGGTCGGGTGTCCATGGACCTGATCACCATTGATCTGGGGCCTGGCGCCGGCGATGAGCCCGGGGCTGACGTAACGCTGTGGGGCAACGGGCTCGCGGTTGAAGAGATCGCCGACCGCGCCGGACGACTGGCCTATGAAGTGGTTTGTGGCGTGTCGCAGCGCGTCCCGCGGATTTCTGTATAGCCGCGACTGCGCTGGAACGATGGTTAGCGGCGGGCTTTTGCGGCGGGCCTGCAAGACGGTATTCACCGGCGCCTCCGACAAGTCGGCGCCGGCAAACACCGTCTTCTCTCCCGCCGCACCAATCCCGTTTTTCGAGCCTGTCTGCTATGGCATCTGGCTGGTGCTGTCTGGCGACCAACGTCGCGACTGATGGTGGGTTGGCAGGGTAAAAGGAGTCGAACCGGCCGGAGCCGTTTCGACGATTGTTTTATGTTGTGGCAGCGGCTTCAGCCGCGACTACTTGCGACAGGTACTTCTGGCGAGCGGCCCTGGCTGCGACTGCTGGCGATCGCGTCGCGGCTGATAGTGGGTTGGCAAGGTAAAAGGAGTCGGACCGAGGGGCGGTTCGACGGTTATTGATGGCCAGACTGAACCCGCAGGGTGGCGATGTCGGTCCGCAATAGCGGACAAGCTGCGTCCTTCGGACGTCAGCTTCATCCGCATTCGTGGTATTGCCTAGGTGGTGAAGAAGCCCATCTTGACACCGGCCAGTTCAATCACGTCGTTGTCGACCAGCTTGCGTGCCTGAGGTCCAATGGGTTTGCCGTTCACGATCGGGTAGTTGCCGGCCTGGCCGCTTTCGACATGGACGACAAAATAGCCTTCGGCCCGTCGGGTAATGGCTGCCACCTGCACGCCAGGGCGTCCCAGCGTAGTGAGCGCCTTGATCAGCGACAGCTCCTTGCCGGCGAATGCGCCGCTCAGGACCTGCAGCTTGGCGGTCGGCAGTGCCTTGCGTTCGGCTGTCGACGCGGTCGTCGGCGCCGGGGCGGCTGCGGGCGCGGCATCACGATCTACAGTAGCTGTCGACGCATGGGTAACTTCCGGCGCGCTTCCCGGCAGGGGTACGCCCGCCAGGGCGCCTGCCGGAGCACCGGACTGGGCCACAGCCTGGTGAATTTCTTCCTCGCTCGGGCCACCGGTCATCCCCGGGCGGATGATCATGGTCTTTTCAAATTCGTCGTCGCCGGTCTGCTCACTTTGCTCGTCTACAAAACGCAGCTGATGATGACCGATGGTGATGACGTCGCCATGCTGGAGCGCATGCTTCTTGATCAGCTTGCCATTGACGTAGGTGCCATTGGTGCTGTTCAAATCCTCGAGGAACGAGTCATTGAGGATATTGATGACCAATGCATGGTGACCACTAACCGCGGGATTATCGATACGCACGTCATTGTCCGGCAAGCGGCCAATCGTGTATCGCTCTTTGTTCATGTTGTACTCGGCGAGAACCTGCCCGTCGAGACTCAGCAGCAACCTAGCCATTTCGCTCTCTTCTGGTCGAAATTAGTTGAACAAACTGGAAATCTTGCCGAACAGGCCTTTCGACGCTTCGAAAGACTTCAACACCCGGGCCAGCACCACCGACACGTTATCACGTCCGCCGTTGTCGTTGGTCAGCTGCACCAGCTGCTTACCGATCATGTCAAGATTACCATTAAAAGTGCTGATAGTTAAGTGAATATCTTCGTCGTCCACCATGTCGGACAGACCATCTGAGCACAGCACATACAGATCGTCAGGCCGGACCGACTCCTCGTTTACCTCCACCTCCACGGTGGGTTCGATGCCCAGCGCCCGCGTCACATAGTTGCGATTGAGCGAGCGCTGCGCCTCTTCAGGAGAGTAAAACCCGCGATCCACCAGCTCCTGTAGCAGCGAGTGGTCCTGGGTGATCTGCTGGAACTGGCGATTCCGCAGACGGTAGATTCGTGAATCGCCAACGTGCGCGACCGAGACGCGGTTGTCGTAAAACAGGCAGGCAACAATGGTCGTGCCCATGCCTTCGCACTGTGGCTGGCTCTTCGATGTCTGGTAGATAATCTTGTTGGCCCGCAGGATGGAATCACGCAGGATAATCGACTGCCGGCGCAGGCCGGTGGTCTTGTCGATTTCGTTGCGGTTCTCGCGTTTCAAACCCTGTCGCACCATATCTACCGTTGTCTTGACGGCCATGCCGCTGGCGACTTCGCCGGCGTTGTAACCGCCCATTCCGTCGGCCAGCACCAGCAGGCCGACATCGAGATCCGAGCCGACGGCGTCCTCATTGTGCTCGCGCACCTTGCCGGTATCGCTCAGCTCGATGATTTCAATTTTTCCCTTCAAACTGCCTGCCATCGGTCTATGCAGCCATCTCTGTGCAGCATTCGCGCAGCGCTACCGCCAGTTCGGCGCCGGTCTCAAAGCGTACATCCGGGTCCTTGTCCAGCACCCGCTCAATAATTTCTGCCAGTGTTTCGGGCAGATCAGGGCGCACTACGCCCAGCGGCGTAGGCGCCTCGTTGGTGATCTTGAACATCAACGTCGCCATCGAGTCAGCCCGGAAAGGCAATTGTCCTGTAAGTAGTTGATAGAGCGTAACACCCAGCGAGAACAGGTCTGAGCGCCCGGTCACAGTTTGCCCGGAGAGTTGCTCCGGACTCATATAGGACGGTGTGCCCAACACGATGCCGGTCTTGGTCTTGCTCGAGTCAGTAATACGGGCAACACCGAAGTCGGTGATTTTGACGTCATCCGTTACCGGGTCGTACATGATGTTGGCCGGCTTGATGTCGCGATGAACCACGCCCTCCTTGTGGGCGTAGCCCAGCGCTTCGGCTGCGCGGGAAATGATCTGCAGCACCTTATCGGTCGGCAGCAGCCCGTCAGGCCGGGTGTGGCCGTTCAGATGCTCGCCCTTCAGGAACTCCATGGCGATATAGGCCAGGTCATGTTCTTCGCCGGCGTCATACACCGTGACGATATCGGGGTGATTAAGCCGACCGGCTGACTCAGCCTCACGGAAGAACCGGTCTTTGGCTGTTTGCAGTTCGTCGTCGTCGAACTCTTCGGACAAGGCAATTGTCTTGATGGCAACAACGCGGTTGATCTTGGGATCGCGTCCCAGGTACACGGTGCCCATTGCGCCCTTGCCGATTTCCTTCTCCACGACGTAGCGGCCAAGCATCGGGTTGGTCACGCCATCCTGCGACAGCAGCAGACTGGGTGGGCGTGAACTGCTGCCTATGCCCAGCATCACGGTGCTGTCCATCGACTGGCTACGCTTGAGCCGGTCGCCCACGTCGCGATAATCCGGATCATGCTGGTGAATGTGGCCGTAGACGGCCCCGGCCTTGTTGAACTGACGCTTGCGCTCGTAGTCCAGCGCCAGGTTGTACAGCACTTCCGCCATGCCATCGTCCATCGGGCACTTGCGGAATTTTTCGAAGGCCATGTCCAGCTGGCCCTGGCCCTGGAAAGCCAGACCCAGCATCTTGTTACTCTCGGCGCTGTCGGCTTCGGAATGCAGCCGCAGGCGCTCGGTCACACGCGAACGCTTGATGGTCAGCACGACGTGACCCAGCCCGAGAAACAACGCCGGGGCAACCATCTGCAGCCAGACGCCTTCGCCAAGCAGCATCAGGAATTCGCTGCCCAGCAAGGCTGCCAGCAGCAACGCTGTGACAAGTGCACTCACGCCAACGCGCATCCGTGGCAGCAGCACGATCAGGTACAACGCAATCAGGCCAAAGACAATCAGCTCTATGTTGCTGGCCCATGCCGGCCGGGTGTAGTAGTCACGCTGCAGCAGACTGGAAATCGTATTGGCCAGCACCATGACCGGTGTTTCGGATTCAGCTACAGGCGTAGTGAGCGTATCGCCAACACCACGAGCCGATGGTCCGATTAGTACAATCTTGTCGCGGAACTTGTCCACCGGAACAAGGCCGGTAAATACATCCCAGAAAGAGTCGCGGATAAACGGCGACTGGCCGTCGCTGGTCGAATGAAAGCTTGTGTACATCTTGAGATCTGCAGTCGTTTCGATGAACACGTTGCCAAATCGAACGCCTTTGCCCAGTTCGACTTCTATGCTTTGTGGCTGGACCTTGAGGTACTGGGCAGCGGCAGTCAGCGCCAGCGATGGCAGATAAGTACCATAGTGGTCGACTACCAGCTGTTCGTGGCGTACTGCTCCATCGCGATCGAGCAAGACGGTAAGCACACCGGTGCCAGCCAGCTGGTTGCCCAGGGATTCCAGCGGTGGCAGCAGTGCCACGCTTTGCAGTGGCGGTATCGCAGACCCGCTATCGGTAATGTTTGTCAGCGCATAGTTGAGCACGAAGTCCGGCAGTGGGGCTGGCGCATCGCCAACCGGTTGCCCCGGCTGGATTTCCAGCGGCAGGATGACGTTACCGGCCTGTTGCAGGCTGGCAGCCAGCGCGTCGTCGTAGTTGAGCCGGGTCACCGACTCGTCCATGCGCTCGCGTAGTGTTACCAGATCACGACCAAGGGTATTTGAACTTTGTGCCGCGCTTGCCAGCGAGCTGTTGTCGTAAAAATTCGTGAGCGCCTCTATTTCGGCGACACCGGGATCGATTTGAGATTCGGACAGAATGACGGGGACAGCAATAAGCCTCGCGCCACCCTGCGCCAGTCGCTCGATGACGGCGCCGAGAATATCGCGTGACCAGGGCCAACGACCGAGGTTCGCAATACTCTCGTCGTCGATATCAACCACGGTAACGCGATCACTTGGCTGCAGTGGTGCCATGGCCATGGCACGGTCGTAGGCGGACGTCTCCACGTCATAGAAAAACCCGCGGGCGAGTTGAAAAACTCCCAGCAGGAAGAACACTGTGAAGACTACAGCCGTAAACCAGTCCGTAGCCCAAAAATTTCGGGTTTTGCTAGACATTTTCGCCGGTCATTATGTTGAATGCAGTATATAAGATAAGGGCTTGTAATATCAGCCGTTATTCTGTGACGCAGTTTGCGTTTTTTACTATAAAACACTGGATTTTGGCCGCCGGCACGCCGTTTGCGGTGGCGCAGCCCCGCCCGCGGCGGTGGCGGTGGCGATAGCGGCCAGTGCTACTATCGCCGGCGAAATGGCTAAAGCAAAAATTGTCTTCGTTTGTGAATCGTGCGGGGCCCGGAGTCTGCAATGGCAGGGGCAGTGTGACGATTGCGGTGCGTGGAATTCGTTGTCCGAACAGCGCCGCGGGCCCGGACCACGGGCTGAGTCTGCGGCACCGGTGCGCGGGGCACAGCGCCTCGACCATATCAGCGAGCGGCCAGAGCAACGGATCAATGTCGGGCTGTCCGAACTCGACCGGGTGCTGGGCGGCGGTCTGGTGCCCGGATCAGTGACTCTGATCGGGGGCGACCCCGGGATAGGCAAGTCGACCTTGCTGCTGCAGGCGGCAGCCCGGCTCAGCAGCGATGTGCCGGTTTTGTATGTAACAGGTGAAGAGTCCCTGCGCCAGCTGTCATTGCGTGCCCGCAGGCTCGAGGTTCACCATGCCGGTGTCGACGTGCTGGCGGAAACCCTGGTCGAACAGGTGGTCGCCAGTGCCGCGCAGGCCAAATCCGGCGTGGTTGTCATCGACTCGATCCAGACTATGACGTCCGATGCGTTGTCATCGGCTGCCGGCACCGTTTCGCAGGTGCGCGAATCGGCAGCCCAACTGGTACGGCTGGCAAAGACTCATGGCATCGCCGTGATTCTTGTCGGTCACGTCACCAAAGAAGGAAACATTGCCGGGCCACGAGTGCTCGAGCACATGGTCGATACCGTGCTCTATTTCGAAAGCGATGCGGGCAGCCGGCTGCGCCTCATACGTGCGGTCAAGAACCGCTTCGGCGCGGCAAACGAGATTGGCGTGTTTGCGATGACCGGCGAGGGACTGCGTGAGGTGCCCAATCCGTCGGCCATTTTCATCTCGCGGCAGGACCAGGCGGTAGCGGGCAGTGTAGTCATGGTGGCGCGCGAGGGGACACGACCGCTGCTGGTTGAGGTGCAGGCGCTGGTTGACGACAGCCAGTCCGGTCATGTGCGACGCCTGTCGGTCGGGTTGGAGCAAAACCGGCTGGCGCTGCTGCTGGCAGTGGCGCACCGTCACGGCGGTGTTTCAATGGCGGGCCAGGATGTCTTTCTAAACGTTGTTGGCGGGGTGCGTATCGGCGAGACCGCAGCTGACTTGCCCGCGTTGCTGGCAGCGGCATCGAGTCTGCGTGACAGGCCTGTGGCCCGCGGCCTGGTCAGCTTCGGCGAAGTTGGGCTGGCCGGGGAGATTCGGCCGGTACCGTTCGGCGAAGAACGGCTGGCCGAGGCTGCGAAACATGGATTCGAAAAAGCTATTGTGCCGGTGGCGAATGTGCCGCGTCGTCGCATTGAAGGGCTCGAGGTATTGGGCGTGCAGCGCGTTGCCGAGGCGCTGCACGCGATAGATTAAGGCTCTAGGGTGCGCTGATGCGCACCGTCTTGATGGCATTGCCACCGGTGTGGACGATGTCAACCTTGTAAACGCCGATAGTGAGCGTGGTACCGGGTTGCGGGATCGTCTCGAGGTATTCGGTGATCAGGCCATTGATTGTTTTTGGACCGTCGGTTGGCAGCTTCCAGTTCATGCTGCGGTTAAGTACCCTGATATTGGCACTACCGCCAACCAGGTAGCCGCCGTCCGGATCTTCGCTGACTTCGCTGAGAAAATCCGTCGGGTGGTCTGCGGTAAATTCGCCGACGATTTCTTCGAGGATATCTTCGAGTGTGATCAGGCCCTGGATATCGCCGTATTCGTCGACTACCAGGGC
>JABDJB010000017.1 GCA_013003425.1 Gammaproteobacteria bacterium
TCGTCAAGCGCCGGGCGCATTAACAAATCGGCGAGCAAGCCTACGCCGGTCGCGGCATCCTTGCTGAGAAAACTGCCGCTGACGGCCATGTTCTCCAGACCGGCACCGGTATTGAGCGCGCCACCCAATCCTTCGACACTTTCTGCAAACTCTGCTGCACTTCGGTCGCCGGCGCCCTTGCGAAGCAATTCTGCCAGCAGCGATGCGGTGCCCGCCTTGCCGGCCGGGTCGGCCACCGCGCCGCCTCGAATGATCGCTTCGAAACCGACTAACGGCACTTCAGGTTTCTCCAGCAGCAACAGCACGACGCCGTTGTCCAGCACCACGCGCTGGTATTGCGGCAGCAACGGTGGCCGATCGAGATAAACCGAGTAATCTGCTGTTGCGCTGCCAGACGCACCCGCCAGAGATTTTGTCACCGGCATGTTGTCCGTGCTGGCACACCCGGCCAGCGCCAGGCACACCACTGCGTATATCAAGCGCCTCATGCACCCTCCCCGCTTTGCGGAATGACCACACCGACGGTGCGATTGCTCTTGCGCAACACGGCTGCTGCGGCAGCACGAATGTCCTCGGCGGTAACCGCCGCAACCACGTCAGGCGCGGCAAACAACTTGCGGTAGTCACCATGGAATACCTCATAGGTGCCCAGCTGGTCTGCCTTACCGTCGATAGTCGACAGGCTGCGCCAGAAGCCGGCGGTCCACCGGTTCTTTGCTTTTTGCACTTCGGCACCGGTCACGCCGTTTTCGACCACGTCGGCAATGGCTGCATCGATGAGCTGCTCGACACGTGCCGGATCGCCTCCGTTGGGCAACGTGGCAAATATCCAGGTCAGATTGGGATCGAAGCCTTCATGCACATAGGCACCAACGTTGATGGCAGCCTGCTCCTGTTCGACCAGCAGCCGGTGCAGACGGGACGAGTCGCCACGCGTCAATATACTAATGAGTAACTGCAATGCCGGCAGCTGCGGATCACTTGCCGCACCGGAATGCCAGGCCATTTGCAGTAGCGGGGTTTGCGCCGGCAGCGTGAGCTCGATACGGCGCTCGCCTTTTTGTTCCGGCTCAACTGTGCGCAGCGGCGCGGGCGGCGGCTGTGACGGTATTGGACCCAGGTATTTCTCCACCAGCGCAAAACCCTCAGCCGGATCAATATCACCGACCAGCAACAGCGTCAGGTTGTTCGGCGCATAGTAGGTTTTGTAGAAACTCTGCAGGTCTTCCATCGTCCAGCTCTCAATATCAGAGGGCCAGCCGATCACAGGGTTCTGGTACGGGTGTGCGACGAAAGCTGTCGCCTGCAGCTGCTCACTGAGTTTTCCGCTGTTGTTGTTATCGACCCGCAGGCGCCGCTCGGAATAAACCACTCCGCGCTCACTCTCGATTACTTCCGGATCAAACGCCAGGTTGGCTATGCGGTCGGCTTCAAGCTGCAGCACGATTTCCAGCGCTGAGCGTGGAAACCAGTCCTGGTAAACGGTTACATCATCGCTGGTATAGGCATTATTGCTGCCGCCGTTGGAAGACATGATGCGATCGAACTCGCCGGCTTCCCGGCTGGCAGTGCCGTTGAACATCATATGCTCGAAGTAATGCGCTATACCGGTAATTCCAGGGTATTCATTGCGCGCGCCGGCGCGTACCCAGTTGTACAGCGCGATATTCGGAATATCGTAGTCTGGCCAGATGATGACCTTCAGGCCGTTATCCAGCGTGCGGCTCTGCACCTGGTCAGCTTGCGGGCCTGCCAGCGCAGGAACCGCAAGCGTCAGCAGTAATGCCATCAATACATAAAGAAGTCGCTGATTCATTGGCGATTTATCCATTACAGTTCCAGGCGCAAGCCGCGAGGCTAATTCAATAGGACCACGCAGACAACCCGGGATTCCCCTTAAGCGAATTGGCCCAATCAGCTGAATCCCACATCTGCAACTGCGCGACCAACCAGTTCGCGGCTGGTCGCTCGCACATTAGCTGATGTCAACTGATCGCGGCTGGAAGCCGCTCCCACGAGAACCCATCGCCGGCAGTGGCGGCTTGTCGATAGACAATAGTCGAACCGGCCCGGCCGGTTCGAGTCCTTCTACCCCTGCCAACCCACCATCAGCCGCGACGCAAATCAGAACATCTCGACGTCTCAAACGGTTCGCGGCTAAAGCCGCTGCTACAAGAGGTTGCAACCGGTAATGGTGCGGCGGGGAGAGAAGACGGTGTTTGTTTGCGAGCGACTGCGAGCCCGGGAGCCGGAGCGGCAAACAAATGCCGGCTTCTATGCCTGCCGCCAGACACCGGCGCAGGCAGTCGCGGCTGGAAGCCGCTCCCACAGGAAAGCCGCTCCCACAGGTCGCAGGCAGTCGCGGCTGAAGCCGCCCCTATGATTGTGGTTGAACTACGTGCTGCGTTATCCGAAGAAAACGCGATGACAGCAACACCGCGGCTACCGTCAAACCGGCAACCAATGATGCCCACACCCAGATTGGCCCGCTTTCACGCCACACAACCATGTACCACGCCAGCGGGAAGCCTATGCCCCAATAGGAAAACACGCTTATCGCCATCGGTACGGTCGTGTCCTTGAGTCCGCGCAGCGCACCCATCGCAGCAACCTGCACACCATCGGACACCTGAAAAATTGCCGCCATCGACAACAGGCCAAGCGCAATCTGCCTGACTGCAGCATCGTTGGTGTAAAAGCCCACAACAGAATCGGCAAACAACAGCAGCACGATGGCCGAGACCAGCATCAGGGCGGCGGAAACTGTGATTCCGGTCAGTCCGGTGAAGCGTGCGCCATGATGATCGTTGCGGCCGATCTTCTGACCCACACGGGCCATGATTGCCGAGTTTATTCCCAGCGGAATCATGAACGCAGTCGATGCATAGTTAATTGCCACCTGGTGCGCACCGGCAGTCGCGCTGCCCATGCGCCCCATCAGCAGTGCCGCCGCGCTGAACAGGCCGACCTCTGCCAGCACGCCGATACCAATCGGCAGCCCCAGCCGCACCAGCTCATTCAATCGTGCAAAGTCGGGCCACTCAAAGCGCTCGAACAGCCGCAGGGGCGCGTACAGCGCGCGGTTACCGCGAGTCATGTACCACAACATGATCAGCAGCATGACCCACTGCGTCAGCGCGGTAGCGTAACCGCAGCCGACCGCGCCCATAGCGGGAAAACCAAACTTGCCGAACATGAATACCCAGTCGCCGAATGCATTCAGCATCAGCCCCAGGATTGCCACCAGCGCAATCGGCCGGGTATGGCCGATGCCCTCGCTGGTAAAGCGCAGGGCCAGGTACGCGTAAATGGCCGGCAGCCCCCATGCCACTGCCTTGACGTAGTCACGTGCCAGCGGGCGGAACTCTTCCGCGATGCCGATCGCACTCATGAGCGCGCCGGCCTTCATCAATAAAGCGATGCCAGCCAGCGCCAGCGCCTGGCTCAGCCACAGGCTCTGGCGCAGGTAACTGCCGACCTGTGCGCTGCGACCACTGCCAAGCGACTGGGCGGTCATCGGGCTCATCGCCATCAGGATGCCCAGCCCGAACAGAAACACGACAAACCAGGTGGCGTTACCCACGCCGACAGCAGCCAGGTCGCGGGCGCTGATATTGCCGGCAAACACAGTGTCGACAAAAGACATCCCGGCCAGCGCCAGGTTGTTGGCAATGATCGGCGAAGCCAGCAGCAGCAGGTCGACGACCTCGGTGCGGATACGCTGCGGGCGGGTTTGGCCGGAGTCGTTCATAATGAGCCGAGCAAGTTAGCATAAGCCGACTCGCCCGTGACTCCGGAGATCAGAAACGATATGAACACGCCCAGACGCATCGCCATCATTGGCGCCAATCGCATCCCTTTTTGCCGCGCGCACACCGCTTACGCCAAGCTGTCCAACCAGGACATGATGACCGCTGCAATGCAGGGGCTGGTGGATCGCTACGGGCTGAAGGGCGAAAAACTCGGCGACGTGTCGCTCGGTGCAGTCATCAAGCACACCGCACAATGGAACCTGGCGAGGGAGTCAACGCTAGGCTCGGGGCTTGCTGCCGAAACACCGGCTTTCGATATCCAGCGGGCCTGCGGCACCAGCCTGGAGTCGGCCGTTCTCATCGGCAACAAGATTGCCATGGGCCAGATCGACGCCGGTATCGCCGGCGGCGTAGATACGATCAGTGACGCACCAATTGTCTATCCGGATGATTACCGTTCGCTGTTGATGAAAAGTTACCGTGCGCGCAGCACCGTCGACCGGTTGAAACCGTTCCTCGGCGTACGGCCGCGGCATTTCAAACCGGTTACACCGGGCGTGACCGAACCAAGAACTGGTTTGTCGATGGGTGAGAGTTGCGAATTGATGGCAAAAGAATGGAACATCAGCCGTGAAGCACAGGACCAGCTCGCGTTGTCCAGCCACAAGAATCTCGCCCGCGCGTATGAGGCCGGTTTCTACGATGGCCTGGTCACACCGTTCATGGGCATCGAGCAGGACAACAACCTGCGTCGTGACACGTCAATGGAGCGGCTGGCAAAACTGAAGCCCGTGTTCGATCGCAGTGAAAGCGGTACGCTGACCGCGGGCAACAGTACGCCGCTGACGGATGGCGCCGGCTGCGTGCTTATGGCGTCAGAAGACTGGGCGCGCGAGCGCGGGCTCGAAGTCCAGGCATATATGACCTACGCCAGGGTAGCCGCGGTGGATTTCGTCGGCGGCGAAGGATTGTTGATGGCGCCAGCCTATGCGGTATCGGAAATGCTGAAAGACGCCAACCTGTCGCTGCAGGATTTTGACCTCTATGAAATCCACGAAGCTTTTGCGGCGCAGGTGCTGTGCACGCTGGCAGCCTGGGAATCGTCTGAATTCTGTCGTGATCGCCTCGGCCGGCCCGAGGCACTGGGCAACATCGATCGCGACAAGATGAATGTCTATGGCGGCAGTGTCGCGTCGGGGCATCCTTTTGGCGCCACTGGATCGCGGCTGATCGGCATCCTCGCAAAAGCGCTGCATGGCACCGCTGCGCGGCGCGGCCTTATCTCCGTTTGCACCGGCGGCGGCATGGGTGTAACGGCGATACTCGAAGCTGCCTGACCGGCTGATTAACTCCTGCTGCAGTGCGGCGCCGCTTGCACGGCGTACGCACCGGCTGACATTATTGCCCGACGGCAGCAGAACCAGTCCGCAAGGGGGAATACAGTGGAACAATTCAACGCCATCCTGGCCGCAATCGGCTCAGTGCTGTGGCACGAGTACGTGCTGTATTTGCTGCTGCTTACCGGTGTCGTGCTCACCTTCTGGAGCGGTTTCTGCCAGTACCGCGCCCTGACCCACGGCACAAAGGTATTGCGCGGCGTCTACGACGACCCCGACGATCCCGGCGCCATCAACCACTTTCAGGCGCTGTCTGCTGCACTCTCTGCCACCGTGGGCCTCGGCAATATTGGTGGTGTCGCACTGGCAATTGCGCTGGGCGGGCCCGGCGCCGTGTTCTGGATGTGGGTCGTCGGTTTCTTCGGCATGTCGATCAAGCTTACCGAAGTTACGCTGTCGATGATCTACCGCAACACCGACGACCCGGATAATCCTCATGGCGGGCCGATGTGGGTCGTCGACAAAGGGTTAAAAAGACTCAAGCCGGAACTGGCCGGTCTCGGCCGCGCGCTCGGTGTCATTTTCTGCTGCACGCTGCTGGTATCAACGGTTACCGGCGGCAATATGTTCCAGGCCTGGAACGTCGCCGGTCTGACAGAAACCTATTTCGGTGTTCCCGGTGTTGCGACAGGCATTTTCCTCGCGGCTATCGTCGCGATGGTAATCATCGGCGGTATCAAGCGCATCGGTGCAGTAGCCGGTCGGCTGGTGCCGCTGATGGTCGGTATGTACCTGACCGCCGGCATTTACGTACTCATACTTCATGCAGGCGCAATTCCGGAGACGCTTGCCTTGATAGTTCGCTCCGCTTTTTCCTCAACCGAGGCGACCGGGGCTTTCCTCGGTGGAACCGCGGGTTATGCGTTCCTGTTCGGTATGAAGCGCGCGCTGTTCTCCAATGAAGCGGGCCAGGGATCCTCGCCCATCGCGCATTCCGCGGCCAAGACTGATGAACCAGTCCGCGAAGCGGTGGTTGCCGGCCTCGAGCCTTTCATCGACACGCTGGTTGTCTGCACGTTCACCGCTTTGATCATCCTGGTAACCGGGGTATGGAATCGCGGCGCAGAAGGGCAGTTCATCACGCCCCCGGCCATCGTGCCGGTCGAAGCCGGCCAATGGAGCATCGAAGAAACCGAACTGCCGAAGCGCAGCGTTGGTGAGTGGATCGAAGGCGAAGATATTTTCATGCTGATACAGGGCGATGACAATGCCAACACCGGTAACAACCTGCACCGCATAAACGGCACCGTGCTCGCCGGAGCAGACGGCAGCATGATCGCCAGCTGGCGTGATCATGCAAGCACCACGCGACCAAGGCTGCACGAAAACGGGGTTTATGCCGACTATGTCGGGGCGCCGTTGACGGCGCGCGCGTTTGACAGCGTGGTTGATGGCCTGGGCAAGTGGCTGGTCACCATTGCCGCCTGGTTGTTCGCGATCTCGACGATGATTTCGTGGAGTTACTATGGCGAACAGGGCATCGTTTACCTGTTTGGCGAAAGAGCGGTGCTTGCCTACAAAGTTGTCTTCTGCATGCTGATAGTTGTTGCAACGCTGGGTATCGTTACGACTTCAGAAGAGCTCGATAACCTGTCGAGCCTTGGTACCGGTGTGATGCTGGTGGTCAACGTCCCGATCCTGTGGATATTCGGCTACCAGGCGATGCGTGCCTACAAGCACTACATCCACCGGCTCAAGAACGACCAGCTCGGGCCCGAGCATGAAGCGCCCAGCATTGAAGACATCATCACCGGCCGCGATCTGAAGAAGTAGAAACATCCGGGCGGCTGTATTCGCGGCTGAAGCTGCTCCGATAAGCGGCGGTGTCCACGCATTCGTGCGCCATTTGCAGGTAACCCGTTGTTTTTGATACCACGACAGGGTTCCTTGACTTTAGTATTACAACATACATACTGGTCGGTATGTTGGCGCAGCCGCTCTGCCGCCAACGGTATTCACCGGGCCTGTTTCAGGCCGATACATCGTGAGCAATGAGCCGGCACACAATGAACGAGACTGCACGTAACCCCGACCAGACCCGCGAAAGCATCCTGCTCGCTGCCTTCGAAGAGATCTACCAGCAGGGTTTTCGCAAGGCCAGTATCGACAACATCCTGCGACGCACCGGGATGACCAAGGGTGCGCTGTATCACCACTTCCCCAACAAGATGGCGCTTGGCTACGCCGTGGTCGACGAGATCATAGTGCCGCACGGGCAAAGTCGCTGGCAGCGGCTGCAACAGGAAGACCTCAATCCCATCGACACGTTGCTGGAAATTGGTGAAGAGTCAGCGTTTCCCATCGAGCGCGATGTTTCGCTCGGCTGCCCGATCAACAACCTTGCGCAGGAAATGTCCGGTCTGGACGAAGGCTTTCGCCAGCGACTGAACGGCTTCCTGGATCGCTGGCGTAACGTCATTGAAAACGCATTGCGCCGTGGCCAGCGTAATGGCCAGGTACGAACGGATATCAAGCCGCACGAAGTAGCGGCCTTCATGGTTGCAGCGTTCGAAGGCGCTTACGGGCTGGCGAAATGCGCCGGCTGCCAGGATGTACTCGATACCTGCCTCGACGGGCTCAACTCATACGTTAATTCATTACGGGCTGCTTCATGACCGCAAACTGGACCCGATCCGATCACGCCGTCGTCGCTTATGCTCAAGGTTTGCTGCGCTGGCGCTGGCCGGTAATCATCGCAATGCTGATGCTGGTTGCCGCCGCCGGTTATGGCACGCAGCACCTCAGTTTCAACAACAACTATCGCGTGTTTTTCAGCGAAGATAACCCGCAGCGTCAGGCTTTCGACCGCATCCAGGATACTTACACCCGTAACGACACGCTGTTCATTACGGTGGCGCCGGACAATGAAAACGTTTTCGATCGAGAAACACTGACAGCAGTCGCCGAACTGACAGACGCCGGCTGGCAGCTACCGTTTGCGCTGCGCGTTGACTCGATTACAAACTTTCAGCACACGCGCGCCGAACTTGACGACCTGATTGTCGCTGACCTGTTCGCCGACCCCGCGGGTATGAGCGATGCCGAGATCGCGGCTGCGCGTGAAGTTGCGCTGGCCGAGCCGGTGCTGCGCGATCGGCTGGTGGCGCCGGACGGCCGTACTACGGCGGTTTTTGTCAGCTTTCAGCTGCCCGACCCGGAGGAAGACGCCGCACAGGCGCAGGCTGCCGTAACTGAACTGGCCAGTCTCGCGCGTGGCCTTATTAGCGACTACGAGGCGAAATACCCGGGTATAGACCTGCGTATGACCGGCTCGGTGGCGATGAACAACGCCTTTTTTGAGGCTGCAATCAATGACCTGAGAACGCTCGTGCCACTGATGTACCTCGGCATCATCATTGCGATGCTGCTGCTGGTGCGCTGTATCAGCTCGACCCTTGCCACGGTAATTGTCATTGCCGTCTCTATCGTCACGGGCATGGGGCTGGCCGGCTGGCTGGGCATCAAGCTCACCAGCCCGTCCGCATCGGCACCTACCGTCATCATGACGCTGGCGGTTGCCGACGCGATTCACGTTATCGTCTCCATGTTCAACGCCATGCGACGCGGCATGAACAAGCAGCAGGCAATTGTCGAGTCGCTGCGTATCAACATGCAGCCGGTTTTCCTCACCAGCGCGACGACTGCGATCGGCTTTCTCACCATGAATTTCAGCGATGTGCCACCGTTTCGCGACCTTGGCAATATCGCCGCAATGGGCGTCATGGCGGCCTTCGTGTTTTCAGTAGTGCTGCTGCCACCGATGCTGTCGCTACTGCCCTGCCGCAAGACTCCGGCCGAGCACGCCACCACGGTGTGGATCGATCGCTTCGCCGACTTTGTGGTTGAGCGCAGTAACGCGCTACTGGTAGTAATGGCGCTCGCAAGCCTGACAGTGCTGGCATTTATTCCTGCTAACGAGCTCGACGATGAGTTCGTCAAGTATTTCGGTGAAGAAATCGAGTTCCGCCGTGATACCGATTTCACCCTGGAAAACCTCACCGGCATCAGCCAGGTGCACTACTCGCTCGCCACCGGGGAGAGCAATGGCGTGAGTGACCCGCAGTTCCTGCTCAAGCTCGATGGATTTGCCGACTGGTACCGCGCACAGCCCGGCGTCGTGCATGTCAACACGCTCAGCGACACGTTCAGGCGCCTCAACCGCGTGCTCCACGGTGACGACCCGGCCTGGTACCGGCTGCCGGATAATCGTGAGCTGGCCGCGCAGTACCTGCTACTGTACGAGCTGTCGCTGCCATTCGGGCTGGACCTCAACAACCAGCTCAATATCGACAAGTCGGCGACGCAGTTTATAGCCACGACGGAAAACCTCAGTTCAGTCAAGCTGCGCGCACTGATCGCCGACAGCGAACAATGGTTCGCCGACAATGCGCCTGAGCTGGCCACGACCGGCATCGGCATCTCGGTGATGTTTGCCCATATTTCAGAGCGCAATATCCGCAGCATGCTCGGCGGCGCGATACTGGGCCTGGTGCTGATCTCGGGCCTGCTGCTCATCGCATTGCGCAGCGTGCGGATCGGGCTGCTGAGCCTGCTGCCAAACCTGCTGCCGATCGGGCTGGCATTTGGAGCGTGGGGAATATTTGTCGGCCAGGTAAACGTCGCGGCGTCGGTGGTGTCGGGCATGATCCTGGGCATTATTGTCGACGACACCGTGCATTTTCTGTCCAAGTACCTGCGCGCGCGCCGCGAACGCAATCTCGACCCGTCCGGCGCGGTACGTTATGCCTTCCATACCGTGGGCCTGGCGCTGACCGTAACCACGCTTATCCTGATTGCCGGCTTTGGTGTGCTCAGCCTGTCCGAATTCGTGATCAACGGCACCATGGGTGCGCTGACCGCAATCGGTATCGGTATTGCGCTGATTGTCGACTTCCTGCTATTGCCGCCGCTGTTGATCAAGCTCGACCGGCGTCGCACTCCCAAATCAGAAAGCTCAGAGGAACCTGTTTATGCTTCGTAATTCTGTCCTGTTGTCTGTCCTGTTGTCTGTCCTGACGGTCATGCTGGCCGCAGGTGGTGCCGCGGCTGCCGAAGAGGCGGTCGACAAAGGGCTCGCCATTGCCATCGAGGCGGATCAGCGCGATATAGGCTTCGGCGATGCCAGCGCCACGCTGCAAATGATCCTGCGTAACCGTCACGGTGACCAGACTACGCGGCAAATGCGCAGTCGCTCGCTGGAAGTGGCCGACGACGGCGACAAGAGCCTGATGATTTTCGACGACCCGGCTGACGTCAAAGGCACTGCATTTCTGAGTTTTTCGCACAAGACTGGTGATGACGACCAGTGGCTGTACCTGCCGGCGCTCAAACGCGTAAAGCGGATTTCTTCCAGTAACAAGTCGGGCCCGTTCATGGGCAGCGAGTTTTCCTATGAAGACCTGTCGTCGCAGGAAGTGGAGAAGTACACCTACCGATACCTGCGTGATGAGGCTTTTGATGGCCGCGATCACTTTGTGCTCGAACGGGTGCCGGTCGATAAAAAATCCGGCTATCGGCGCCAGGTCGTGTGGATGGATAAAGACGCATACCGGGTCTGGAAGGTCGAGTTTTATGACCGCAAGGATGCCCTGCTGAAAACACTCGTATTCAGCGGTTACCAGCAGTACCTCGACAGGCACTGGCGAGCCGGACGGATGGACATGGAAAACCATCAGACCGGCAAAAGCACAACACTGCTCTTCGAAGACTACGTTTTCGGCAATGGCCTTACTGATGCCGATTTCAATCGCAACAGCCTTGCGAAAGCTCGCTAAGAATCGGCAGCTGTGCTTTTCCGAATCAGGCTGCTATCCGTGTTTCGACTGCTTGGCGCGGCTGTGTTTGTCATTTCCGCCAACCCGGTCGCGGCTGGCGACTGGGGCGGTGATGCCGGCGTGGAGCTGCGCGCTTTTACCAGTAACGCGACGGACCCGGCACAGCACGACAACAATGCATCGGTTTACCTGCAGCCGGAGTATTACCATGACTGGGACGATGGCGATCAGCGCTTTGTAATAACGCCGTTCGTGCGCATCGACCAGGGTGATCCGGAACGCTCGCACTTTGACCTGCGCGAGCTGTACTGGCGCAAGAGTTTTGCCAGCGCAGAATTATCGGTCGGCCTGAAGAAAGTTTTCTGGGGCGTTACCGAGTCGGCCCACACTATCGATGTCATCAACCAGACTGACGCGGTGGAAAACGTCGATACCGAAGACAAACTGGGCCAGCCGATGGTCAATGTCACCCTGCTGCGCGAGTGGGGCACGCTCGATATCTATGTCATGCCGTGGTTTCGCGAACGCACTTATCCCGGTCGCGAAGGCCGGCTGCGGCCGCCGCTTTATGTCGATGAGAGTGGCGCACGCTATGAGTCTTCCGCTGCCGAGAAACACATCGACGTAGCGTTGCGCTGGAGTCACTACTTTGGTGACTGGGACATTGGCATCGCCCATTTCTCCGGCACCAGCCGTGAGCCGCGGCTGATGTTCTTTGCACCGGGCCCGCTACCGGTATTTGTTCCTTTTTACGACCTGATTGAGCAAACCAGCATTGATCTGCAGGCCACCAAGGGCAGCTGGCTGTGGAAGCTGGAGGCCTTCAATCGCAGCGGCCAGGGTCAATCCTTCCAGGCGCTGGCGGGTGGCTTTGAGTACACCCTCGTTGGCCTGTTCAACACATCGGTCGATATCGGCCTGATTGCCGAGTACCTGCACGACAACCGCGCCGGCCAGGCTACGCTGGGCGATGACGATATAGCGGTCGGCTTCCGCGTTGCCTTCAACGATGTGCAGAGTACCGAGCTGCTGGCCTTCAGTGGCATCGACCGCAAAACGAATGAGAGGTTTTCGTCGGTCGAAGGCAGCAGACGCATCGGCCAGAGCTGGAAGCTGGAACTCGAAGCGCGCTTTTTCAGCAACACCCGGCCTGACAGCACCCTTTACACCCTGCGTGATGAAGATTATCTGCAGCTGTCGCTGGCGAAGTTTTTTTAAACAGCTGGGGCAAAAAAACACATTTACAGTTATAGCGTGTAAATTTTCGTTTCGGCTGTAGGCACCGCCCTACAGCAGTGCATAAGTTACTTGTACAACGAGCAGTTACGGTCGCGTTTAGTAATGCCGGGAATTTGCTTGACGATTTGCAATCATCTAGTCTCATGCATGTGCTGGCATAACTACTCTTAAAGAAGCGCGTCACAGACTCGCAGGCACCAGCACGCGGAGGTCTATGGCTATCCTGGCTCAACACTGGCTCGTAATCACTGCCATTTTCATAATGGGAGGCGGGCTGGGGGCATTTCTCACACACCGCATCCAGCGCACGCATAATCGCAATGGACTGGTCCGCTGGGAGAGGCGGCTGCGCGAGACACAACACGAGCATGAAAAAGAGCTCACCCGCTTCAGCCAGACGCTCAGCGCCGCTGAGAAAAAAGAATTAAATCTGCGCAACGCACTGAGGGAGAGTGAAGAAACAGTGCGGTTGCTCAGCGAAGAAAACGTACCGGCGTACGAAAATGAGATCAGGCAACGAAACGAACGCCTGGCCGAGTTGCAGCGCAAGTTATCGCACCAGCGGGCGGAACTGGCAGATGCCAAAGACCAGGAAGCCACTGACCGACGCGAAGTTGACAGACTGCGGGCAGAACTTGCCGCGAAAGACACCCGGATAGACGAGCTGCTGATGCGTAACGCCGAGTTCTCGGGCCTGAAAGAGCTCAACGCCGAACAGGAACGGCGCTACGCCGGCTTGTCCGGCCAACTGGAGACCGAGAGGCAGCAGCGCCAGGCCATGGAAACGGCATTCCGCGAGCGCCTGGAGCAGGAAACGCTGGCTTTGCGAGAAGCACAAAAGGAACTGGAGCGCCTGCACACAAGGGAGCGGGCAGCAGAGCAGAATGCGCCCGACTACCGGGCCGAGCTGGCGGCGCGCGATGCGCGCATCGCAACGATAAGCCTTGAGTTCGATGAGATGCGCCGCAGACTTCCTGCGCTCAACGACGCACTGCGGGAACGCGAAGCCTCGATCGAGGACCTGATCGCCGAACTTTCCAGGGAACGCAAGAAGAACAGGCAGCTACAGCAGGAACGCACCCAAAATGACGCAGCGCCCGAGATATCTCCTCCTGTACGGCACGCCAAGGTAATCAACCTGCGCCCGCACTTAAGAACCGACGCCGTGGCGCGCCATCTCGGCCGCCATGATAGTGCCGCGCAACGTATCTCGGCGGTAGAGAACGAACCCGATGACTGGAAACAGCGGGCTACAACGCGTGCACAGCCCGATAACAACCCGGCCAGCCGGCCAGCCGCAACGAGTCAGCAACACAGCAGCGGTGCAACCGCGCCAGCCCGGCAGGATGACCTGAAGCAGGTTCGGGGAATAGGCCCGGTGCTTGAAAGCACGCTGAATGAGCTGGGGATCGTCTGTTTCGATCAGCTGGCGACGCTCAGCGAAGACGAAGTCGCCGCTCTCGGCAGGTATGACAAATCACTGCCACAAAGGCTGAAGCGCGATCGATGGATCGAACAGGCTCGCAGTTTCATTGCCCCGGATGCCTGATCGCCAGCTGGCGCAGGTAAATATCGGGCGCATGCGCGCCCCGCTCGAAGATCCGCTGATGCATGGCTTCAGCAGCCGCCTTGACGAGATCAATGCTCTGGCCGACCGCAGCCCCGGTTTCATCTGGCGGCTGCAGACCGACGACGGCGACGCAACCGCATTACGCGTATTCAACGACCCGCTGGTGCTGATCAATCTCTCGGTCTGGCGCGATGTCGACTCTCTCCGCTCCTTTGTATATCGCAGTGACCACCGCCAGCTGCTGCAGGGCCGGCGCGACTGGTTCCTCCCCTCATCCGGACCGCATCTGGCCTTATGGTGGCTGGATGCCGGCCATCGGCCCGATGCCGACGAGGCGAAAGAGCGTCTCGAAAAGCTGGCAAGTGCCGGCCCGTCCGCCGAGGCATTTACTTTCGGCACTTTGCCCGCTGGTTGATATCATGCAGCCAGGCATACACTCCAGAGGTCGCCATGCGGCTCTACCTGTTACTCCTGCTGCTGGCATGCGCCAACGCTAACGCCAGCGACGAAGATGCCATCGCGCTGACCGCATTCGACTACATGCAAGGCTGGTACACTGGTAATGCAGCGCAGATGGAGCGCTCACTGCATCCGGACCTGGCAAAAAGACACATAAGCACTGACGAGCATGGTCGCGCACGAGTCAGGCACATGGGTGCCATGCGCCTGGTCCAGCTGACCCGCTCGGGTGTCGGCACCCGCACACCGAAAGAAAAGCAGGCGAAAGAAATAATTATCCTCGACGTTCATGGAGATACGGCCAGCGTGAAGGCGATCATGCACGGCTGGATCGACTACCTGCACATGGTTCGTATCGACGGGCGCTGGCTGATAGTCAACGTGCTGTGGGACCTGAAAGACGGCAGTTCGCTTTAAGCTCATGTCACGATATCGCGGCCAGCCAGATTACCGTCACGACAGCACACCGACGACCGGCGTGCTGCTCAACAACCTTGGCACACCGGTGGCGCCAACCACAGCGGCTGTGCGACGCTACCTCGCCGAGTTCCTGTGGGATCCGCGAGTCGTCGAGGTACCGCGACCACTGTGGTGGCTGGTGCTGCACGGAATCATTCTACGCACCAGGCCGGCCCGCTCGGCCGCAGCCTATCGCAAGGTCTGGAGCGATGCCGGCTCGCCGCTGCTGGTCAATACACTCAAACAACGTGACGCACTGCAGAAGTTGCTGCCCGCTGATGTCAACGTCGTTGTCGGCATGCGTTACGGACAGCCCTCCATAGCCAGCGCCCTGGCAAAGCTGGAAGAGCTCAACTGCAGCCGGCTGCTGGTGTTGCCGCTCTATCCGCAGTACAGCGCGACTACCACAGCTTCGACCTTCGACGAGCTGGCCGCTCAGCTGCAGCGCATGCGCAAGATACCGGCGCTGCACTTTGTCGACAGCTATCATGACAACCCCGCCTATATCAATGCGCTGGCCAACAGCATCCGCGAACACTGGGATACGCGTGGACGCCAGGTCCGGCTACTGTTCAGCTATCACGGCATCCCACAGCGTTACCGCCTGGCCGGGGATCCTTACCCGTGTTTCTGCCACAAGACGACGCGTCTGGTTGTAGAGCAACTGGGGCTCGCTGACGATGAGTGGGGCATCGCCTTCCAGTCACGCCTCGGGCGCGAGGAATGGCTGCGGCCCTATACCGACGAAGTGCTGGAGCAGTGGGCACAATCCGGCACCAGCGATGTCGATGTCGTTTGCCCCGGCTTTGCCGCGGACTGCCTGGAGACACTGGAAGAAGTCGGTATCCAGTATCGCAACCTTTTTGTCGACAAGGGTGGCAACACTCTCAGCTATATTCCGGCGCTCAACTATCGCGACGATCACATGCGCTGCCTGCACGACATTGTCGCTGCCGGTCTGCACGGCTTCGGTGAAAGCCCCGCTGCTGACCCGCAGTTCACTCTGGAACGGGCACGCAGCCAGGGAGCACCAGGATGATCGGCCGTTTTCTCGAGCTTGGGCTGCCCAGCGCCAGCGTTCTCGACTCCATCGGATTCTACGAGGAGCTCGGCTTTCGCCAGCTCAATACCGGTGATATCTGGCAGTACCCTTATGCGGTGTTGAGTGACGGCCGGATCAACATCGGCCTGCACGACGCGCCGCTGGCGGCACCGATGCTGACCTTTGTTCTGCCGGATCTGGCCAGTGAAATCATCGAATTTCGCTCTCGCGGAATTGACTTCATCACCGCCCAAACCAGTGACGATCAGTTCAATGAGCTGGTTTTTGCCGACCCCGACGGCAACCACGTGCGTATCATCGAGGCGCGGACTTTTTCCCCGGCTCACTTCGAACAGGTCGAGTCCAAATGTGGCCGCTTTCGTGAAATCACCCTGCCGGTCCGCGACCTGGAAATGGCAGCCGCCTACTGGCAACGGCTGGGGCTGGATGAGCTCGGCTCGGCCGACGAGCCGCACCCGCACGTCTGGTTGCGCGGCGACGGAATTGTTATCGGCCTGCACCAGTCTGCTGCGATGAAGCAGCCGGCACTGAGTTTCCAGTCTGAAAACCTGTCAAAACAGCTCGCAGCGCTACGCCATATTGGCATCGAAACCACGACTGATGCGCCGATCGGCGTCGCTGCCCTGGCAACACCCGAGGCAGTGGCAATCTATCTGCACGGCCTGTGACCGCAACCGTCATTGATTCCGGTCGGATGATTCGCAAAAGCGTGTGGCTGGGTATTTTTTTCGTGACGCTGGTGTGGTCGGGGATAAACCCGAAGGACTATGTCACCTGGGGACTGGAAGTCGCGCCCGCCGTCATCGGCCTGGTTGTCCTCGCGCTGACGGCAGGAAAATTCCCGCTCACGCCGCTGGTTTACACCCTGATACTTATCCATGCGGTAATCCTGATGGTCGGCGGGCACTACACCTACGCGGAAGTGCCTCTGTTTGACTACTTCAGGGACTGGTTCGGTTTCGAGCGCAACAACTACGACAAGCTTGGTCATTTTGCCCAGGGATTCGTGCCGGCGCTGATTGCCCGTGAAATTGTCCTGCGGCTGCAGGTAATCAATGGCCGGAGCTGGATGGTGTTCCTGATCCTGTGCGTCTGCCTGGCGATCAGCGCGGCTTACGAACTGCTCGAATGGGGGGTTGCCCTGCTGAGCGATGAGGCCGCCGATGCTTTCCTGGGCACCCAGGGGTATGTGTGGGACACCCAGTCCGACATGGGTTTCGCGTTACTCGGCGCGAGTATTGCACTGCTGACATTATCGCGCTGGCACGACCGCATGCTCGAGCGCCTGCCGGAACCGCCAAACTGACCAATCCGTAGCGGCCAGGCTAACTGCTGTCTTTCAGCAGCTCTTCCATGCGGCGTGCAAAGTAGTCGTACTTGAATTTTGGTATCTCGTACACCCAGCCGCCCAACCGCTGGTTTATCGCCTCGGCTTCCCCGGCAATAGCGCTGACGTCAGGCGCGGGTGGCAACGGTGGCGGTTCCTCACCCTCGGCGGCTTCCGGCTGCGACTGATAGCGCCGCGCCAGCTCGGCGTCTGCCGCCGCTGACAAATTCACGTAGTGCTTGTCGTCGCGAGCCTCGACCGCAGTGTTGATTACCAGGCCGTCGAAAGTGCGGAATATTGCCTGTATCGCAGCAGCCGGAGCTTCGCCAGCCTCAGCAGCCGGTGACACATCGTCAAAACGCAGGTCTTGAATGACGCTGCCGACGGGATTGGCGATATTGTCCCGCTCCAGCTCCCTGCCCGACGGTATTTCAGCCACCTCGAAGTCTGGCTGGCCGAAAGTCGATTTGTAAATTCTCAGCCGGTCGCCGTCCGGGTGGATGATCTCGACTTCGGCGATGCGGGCAGCATTGATGTCTATGAGCTGCTTGTCGAGCCACTGATCGGTTTCGTCGGCGATCGTGATGTCACCGCTGGCCAGCCAGCTGGTCGCTTCGCCGGCCTGGCGCGCGTAGACACCCTGACGGCTGCCTGCCTGGTTGCCGATGATCAGCGCCGGCGCCTCGACACCTTCCAGCTCGATCAGCACACCACCGGCATCTGCAGACTCTATGTCCTGCACACCGAGACGGTCGTAGTACTCGGCATTGGAGGTCTTTTCTTCCACCAGTTCGGACTGCGCCAGTTTCAGCAGTAATTCACGCAAGCCGGCGACGTCAGCGTAATAGCCATGCTTTTCCGCCAGCGTCCAGTGCTCACCTGCCCTGCTCAACGTCGCGATGCTCTGGCCGCCCGGGCCGGTCAGGCGCACCGTGGTTACGTCATTCAGGCTGTCTGCCAGACCAGGCACCAGTTGCGCTCCGGCAGAAGCGGCCATGCCGGACGGTTCGCGAATACTGCTGGTCCACAACGCAGCGACAATCGCGACCACGGCAACAACAACCAGCACACTGAGATGATGCCCCTTCATGCAGCGCCTGCCTTGCGGCGACGAGCAACTGCGGCCGCTACTGCAAATATCACTATAACTGCCGGAACCAGCCCGATATTGATCACCTTGACCATCGTGCCCAGTCGCTCAATGTCCTTGTCGAGGTCACGCCGGACGCGGCGCAGTTCCTTGCGCACGCGTACACGCTCGTCGAGAAAGCGCTGGATCTCCGCGCTTTGCTCGTCGGTCATGATGAGCACGTTGTCGTCGGTGCGGCCGGACTGCAGTTCGGCCAGCTTGTCTTCGGTTACAGTCAGCTGGTCCTGCAGCTCCTGCTCTTTGGCGCGAAACCGCTCGTCGGCCCTGCGCTCCAGTTCTTCAACGCGGTCAAACGGCCGGCGATACGTAGCGCGACTGCGGATGCCGATCAGGTCGCTGCTGCCGGTGAGGTTGTCCAGCGCGTTGATTACGAAATCACCGTTGCCGGCCCATGCCGTTATGATGCGCTGGCCAAAGAAGCTCTGTACGCGCGCCCAGAACTGGTCCCCAAGCAAGTCGACGTCGGCAACAACAACGACATTGATCGGGCCATCAGATGCAGCAAGATGGCCTTCGGTATCACCGTCTCCCGGGGCGCCATCGGCGAACGCGCTTGGCACAGTGCCGGAAACGCGCGCGGCAATGGTGTATTTCTCACCGCTGATACTGAATGCATCGCGCAGCGTTCCGGGGTCGGCGAGGAAACGTACGCGGTCAACCGGGATCGTGCCGGCCTGGTCGGTTGTCTGCATCAGTGGCAGCAACTCCACCGGCGCATCCTCGCGGGCGCTTATATAACCGGCCAGGCCCAGGTTAACGCTGGTCATCCCGCTGGTTACCACATCGTCCTGGTTCAGCTCGTCGGTCGTAAGACCAAGCAGCGCCAGGTGCCGCGCCGGCGGCATGCCGGGCCGGGTGCTGACCTGCAATGCCAGAACGTCGTCGCCGAGCACTTCAGCTGCCGGCACCGCAATGCCCCAGGCGCCGAACAGCCGCTCCAGCGATGAGCTGCGGCTGGCAGCAAACGCTGCGGCGGGGTTGTTCGGGTCCTGCGCCGGCTGATCGATCTCGGCATGCGGGTCGACAAAAACAAGTGCTTTTCCACCGCGCAGGATGAACTGGTCGATACCGTAAAGCGTCTCGTCGCTCAGCCCTTTGGGATGCACCAGCATCAGGACGTCAATCTCTTCGTCGATCGCCGTTACCGTCGGGCTCAGGTCACGCATTTCGAACAGCGAATCGATTTGCTCGTCAATCACCCAGGGCGGGCTGGGCTGACGCGTCTGCGGATTGAAATCGCCGCCCATCGGCAGGCTGCTCATCAGGCCGACAACCGGTTTTTTCGGATTCGCCAGCGTGTAGATTAGCTTGGCCAGATCGTATTCGAGTGTGGCCTCCTTGCTCGGATCAAAGAACGGAATAATCTGTTCGTCACCAACCGAATTGGTTGCGGCAAGGCCCATATAGATGGAAGCACCGCTGGCGGTTGGCAACGCCTGCAGACCGAATTGCGAAGCCTCGTCTTCTTCTTCACTGAACGGCAACGGATCAATCACCCGCAGCCGCAGCTTGTCGCCCGCGTGCTGCGAAAACTCTTCCAGCATTTCACGCACTCTTACCGCGTAGGGTCGCAGCGACGGTGCTGCGCGCGCTTCAGTCTCGGAATAGAAAAAATATACGTTGATGGGCTCATCGATCTTGCGCAGGACATTGCGGGTGCCCTCGCTGATTGTGTACAGCCTGTTTTCGGTCAAATCGAGCCGCTGGCCCCGCAGCAGCACGTTGCTCAACGTTACGAGCGCGATAAAGAGCACGGCGAGCATGGCCAGGCCGGATACGCTGAACAGTTTGTTACGCCAGTCGCCCATCAGCTCGCCTTCTTCATATCAAGCACAACGGCGTTTGCCACCAGGAAAAAGGCTATGACCATGGCGAAATAGACCAGGTCACGCAGGTCGATCACGCCCTTGACGATCGATGAGTAGTGAGTGAGAAAACTCAGCGATGCGACAGCATCGACCAGCGGCTGCGGCAACCAGCCCTGCACAGCGTTGAGCACCAGGTCGTAGCCGGACAGCAGGAACAGGAAGCAAACCGTCACGGTAATAATGAATGCGATAACCTGGTTGCGCGTTACTGCCGAAAGACAGGCACCGATTGCCAGAAACCCGCCGGCCAGCAGGAACGAACCAAAATAGGCCGCCACAATGACGCCGTTATCCGGATTGCCCAGGTAGTTGACCGTCAGCCAGACCGGGAAGGTCAGTGCCAGCGCGATGCCGGTAAAACACCAGGCCGCAAGGAACTTGCCAAGCACCGCCTGCCACAGGGTCACCGGCAGCGTCATCAGCAGCTCGATGGTTCCGGTCTTGCGTTCTTCAGCCCACAGCCGCATCGACAGGGCCGGTACCAGGAACAGGTACAACCAGGGGTGAAAAGTAAAAAACGGCACCAGGTCAGCCTGGCCTCGCTCGTAAAGATTCCCGATCTGGAAGGTAAACGCCCCGGTCAGCACCAGGAAAATAACGATGAACACGTAAGCGACCGGTGTCGAAAAATAACTGGCCAGCTCACGGCGAAAAATTGTCCGCACCTGGTTCATTCCTGTACCCCGCCGGCGGTAATATCGCGGAAGACCTCATCGAGTCGCCCGCTTTCGAGATGCAGCTCGTCAAGCTTCCAGCCGTGCTCATTAGCCAACCCGGTTATTCGTGGTAACAGCAGGGCACCGTCGGCTGGAAATGCGGTGATCGAGTCGCCTTCACCCTCGATTCGCGCAACCTGTTGCTGGCCACGCAAAATATCGCGCACGGCATCAGCCGCGGTACCGGCAGCAACACGCAGCGACACTGCGTTGTGATAACGCGAGCGTGCTTCGAGTGACTGCGGCGTATCATCAGCCAGCAGCTTGCCGTGGGCGATGATGATCGCGCGACTGCAGACCGCATGCACTTCTTCGAGAATGTGCGTGGAAATTACAATGATCTTGTCCGACGCCATCCTGCGAATAAGCTCGCGCACCTCAAACTTCTGGTTGGGGTCGAGGCCGTCGGTCGGCTCGTCGAGAATCAGCACCTGCGGGTCGTGCATGATTGCCTGCGCCAGCCCGACCCGTCGCTTGAAACCCTTGGACAAGGTATCGATTGGCTGGTGTAGCACCGGCTCGAGGTGCAGGCGCGCAATAACATCGTCGAGGCGGGCACGACGGGTGGCGCCCCCGAGCTGGCGCACATCCGCGATAAATTCGAGAAACTTGCGACAAGTCATCTCGGGATAGTTTGGCGCGCCTTCCGGCAGATAGCCGATCACCTGCTTGGCCGCAATGGGCTCCGCCTGGATATCGTGCCCGCAAATGCTGGCGCTGCCCGCCGACGGGGTCAGGAATCCGGCGATCATTCTCATGGTCGTGGACTTGCCCGCGCCGTTCGGGCCGAGAAAGCCCAGCACCTCGCCCGGCCTGACCTCAAACGACAGGTTATCCACCGCCGTGAGATTGCCGTAATGTTTTGACAGTCCGTTGGCCTTTATCACCGCTTTTTTCCGCTGTTGCTGCAGTTGCCGAGGATCGCGAGGGGGCTTTTTATACCGGGTGGAATAGCGATTTTCAAGATCGTCGCACTGTCTCCGGCCGCCGCTCGGCCGTATAATGCCCGGCATGAATCAAATGCCTGCCGACAAGCTACGCGAAATCCGTGAAAGCTTCGAATATTTCGACCGTGACAACAACGGCCATATCGATTTCGACGAGTTCACCGAGCTGCTGAAAGTGATCTCCCCGGAATCAACCGTAAAGCAGGCTGCCGAGGGGTTCTCGATTATCGACACCAACAGCGATGGTCACGTCGATCTCGAAGAGTTCGTCGAATGGTGGCAAACCACCTGGTGGGAGTTCTAGGCCACCGTCAGGGCCTCGATCATCCCCCCGGCCTGGGCGCCATAGCCGCCGCCGAACAGGTTGTAGTGATTCAGCACGTGATAAAGCCGGTATAGCTCGCGCCGCTGTGCCCCGCCGGGCTGGTCCGGCCGCTGCTGCCGGTACGCCGCGTAGAACTCGCGCGGGAATCCTCCGAATAACTCCGTCATGGCGATGTCGCTCTCGGCGTCACCGTAAAATACCGCCGGGTCGAACAGCACCGGCTCATCACCGCAGGCGCCCCAGTTGCCACCCCACAGGTCGCCGTGCAGCAGCGCAGGCCGAATGGTCGCGCCGTCAAAAAAACGCTCCAGCTGCGCGCTCAGGCGGGCGCCGGATTGTGCCAGCCGCGTTGCCCCGCGCCGTGCCGCCAGCTGCAGCTGAAAATCCAGCCGGTGGCGGCGGAAAAATTCGACCCAGTCGGTGCATCGCGTATTGATCTGCGGGGTGCTGCCGATGGTGTTGTCGCGATGCCAGCCGAAGTAGTCGCGTTGCAGGTTGTGCAGTTGCGCCAGCGCACCGCCCAGGCGGGTCGCAGCAGCGTTATTGCCGCCGCTCAGCTCGACAAATTCCAGCGCGAGAAATGCGCGATCCTGATCACGGCCGCTGCATTCCACCCGCGGCACCCGCACCGCATTGGCCTCGTGCAGCTCCGCCATGCCCTCGGCCTCGGCAAGAAACATGTCGTAGCGATCGGCAGTGTTGAACTTGACGAACCACCACCCGGCGCTGGTATCGATGCGCCATGCTTCGTTTATGCTGCCGCCCGCCACGCGGCGTGCGCTGCCGGGGTGGACCTCAATGCCACGCTGGCCCGCCGCGTGCCGCACACCGGCCCACATTTCAGCCGTTCACCAACCGCTTTGCCTGCAGTCGCAGCGCGTCGCCTATATCCAGTTCGTCGTAAAGAGACTCGAGCATCGCCAGATCCGGCTTGCTCCAGCGCATGCTGCGCATCGTATTCTCGACCGGTGCGTCGCGCGCTACGCCGGTAAGCTGGCGCGACAAACGCGCCTTTTCCTCGTGTTGCGCCAGCCGTGCGCCGAGTTTTTTCGCGCCGCGCACCGGCACTTTCGCCACCTCGTCGAGGTTTTCATAAACCGAATCGAGCGTATCGAAGTATTGCAGCAGTGCAATTGCCGTCTTCGGCCCCACTCCGGGCACACCCGGGATATTGTCGACACTGTCGCCGGCAAGCGCTAGAAAATCAGGAATCTGCTCGGCCCGCACCCCGATCTTGTCGACGATATCGTCGTATCCATAGCGGCGGTTTGCGGCGTAATCCCAGTATTCGTCGCCGCTGCGAATCAGCTGGGCCAGGTCCTTGTCGCGGGTAACCACAACAAAGTTTTTTGCGCGCTCTCGCAGGCTGTACGCCAGGGTGCCAATGATGTCATCGGCCTCAAAGCGCTCATCTGCATAGCTGGTAACACCCATCGCTGCCGTGACCCGCTTGCACTGGCGAAACTGCCACATCAGGTCTTCCGGCGGGTCCTCCCGGTTAGCCTTGTACTCCGGGTAAATATCGTTGCGAAAGGACGTGTTGATGCTTTCGTCGAACGCGACGACGATATGCGTCGGCTGTGCCCGTTCCAGCAGGTCACCCAGGAACCGCGCGTAGCCATACACCGCATTGATCAGGTTTCCGGCGCCATCAACCATGTCGGCAGGGATCGAGTAGTACGCCCGGAACACATAAACGCTGGCATCGACTAGATAGATCACGGTGGCAGGATGCGGCATCACTGCCGCTGCGGCAAGCTCAGACCAGCGCGGCGACTTTTTCCAGGATACGGGCGCGCAACGGGCTGCGCCGCGGGATGTGGGCCAGCAGATATTCCATCTGGTCGGCCAGCACCCGCCGGCCCTTGAGATAGATGTACTCGGCATAGCTGGGGGTAAACGGCACAGCCAGCAGTTTCATGTTGGCCTGCTCCGGTGTACGCCCGGCCTTGTGGTTGTTGCAGCGGCGGCACGCCGTAACAACATTGGTCCAGGTATCCCGGCCTCCGGCAATCAAGGGTGTCACGTGATCGCGTGACAGCTTTGACGACAGGAAATGCTCGCCACAGTACATGCACAGGTAGGCGTCACGCTTGAACAGCGTGTGGTTATTCAGTGGCGGTGTGTAGTTGCTGCGTGCTTTGCCCAGCACGTGCGTATTGCCCTGGGTGGCAATGATGGAGTTGACGTCGATGGTGCTGCGGCGGCCGGTGTTGGCGTTGACGCCGCCACGCAGGCGATAGAGCAGCGACCCACAGGAGTAGGCAACCTGCCGCGTGTGATAGAGACGCACGGCATCGCGGTAATCGATCCATTCCAGCGGCATGCCGGATATGTCGAGTCGCAGAACCTGCTGTCCGAGATCCATTAATCGTTCTCTGCGCCGGTCATAGGACCGACGACAGGCTTATGTTCCTGAAATCTCGTCAGAAAATCAAACAGGCACCGCGTCCGGCCGGTAGTTATGTCGCACCCTCAGGCTATTACCGCTCCGGGAGGTCTGGCGGTGGCCGGCGGTCGCCGCGGTCCATTTGCCGACGGCGCTCAAGTTGCCTTTGTCGCTCGATCTGGCGGCGACGATCCAGCTGCCGGCGCCGTTCCAGCTGCCGGCGCCGTTCCAGTTCACGGCGTTGCTGTAGCTCGCGCATGAACTTGCGCCGCTCTTCGGGCGACATGCCCTGGTACTGGTCGCGCAGCCGGCGGCGCTGTTCGGGATTCATTGCCTTGAATTTGCGGAAATTCTGTTTCAGTTTTTCCTGCTGCTCCGGAGTGAGATCACGAAATTCCCGGAACCGGTCACGAATCCTCTTGCGCTGCTCGGGTGTCAGTCTGCGCCATTTGTTGAACCGCTTGCGTGCCTGGCGTTTTTCATCCGCTGTCATCCCGGACCAGCGACGTGCTCCGGCCAGCAGGCGGTCGCGCTGCTCGTCGGCCATGTCATCCCAGGTATCTGCATGCCGCTTCAGCACCTGCTGCTCCGGGTGCTCCAGGTCGTCCCAGTCGGGCGCGGCATGAACTGCCGCTGCCAGCAGCAGTGCTGACACCAGACAAACTGTCGCCAGCATGCGCCTAATCTTCATTGCCATCGTCTCGTTGCTCGTCTTCATCTGTTTCACACGCGTCGTCGCCCGGCAGACCCCCTTCCGGATCACAGGCCTCGCTCCATGCCTCATCCCAGGCGCCGAGGAACTCCAGGAACTCGTCATCCGGCAAGTCCTCGTCTGCCACCAGCCCGGCCGGCAACAGCACGACGCAGGCGACAATCGCTATTGCGGCGAGGCTGTTAGCCCGCATCACCAGCGGCATCCAGCCATTGGTAAAACTCCAGCTCTTCGTACAGCTCGAAACTCTCCTCCGCCAGCAGGATTTCCATGTCCAGCTCGCTGTCATCCGCTGCCGCGACCGGCAATGCGCCATCGCCCGGCAGCTGCTGCAGCAGCAACACGGCTGCCAGCAGCGCCGCCGCTGCGCCTGTGGCCGGCAACCAGTAACTCCGCCCGCCGCCATGCTCCGCCGCATCCAGTACGGCACGGCGCCGGCGCGCCAGCTCGTTACGTGTCTGCTGATCGACCTGTGTTGTGCCACGCTTCAGTTTCTTGCTGAGGTCTTGTTCAAACCTGTCTGTCACGGCCAGTGTTCTCCGAGTTGTTCGCGCAATGCATGCACTGCGCGTGAATAATGCGTCTTGACGCTGCCCTGCGAACAGCCCATCGCGGCCGCCGTAGCAGCGACACTCAGCCCTTCGACCATACGCAACAGCAGTGCTTCGGCCTGTCGCGGCGCCAGCGTCATTATTGCAGCATCCAGAGCGTCCATGGCCCGATCCAGCGCCACCTCTTCTTCAGGGCGACGTGATGCCGGATCGGCCAACGCCGCCATCGGTTCTTCGCGCGAATCATCGTCGTTCTGCTGCAGCCACGACAGGAAGCGGTTGCGCACGGTGCTGCGACGCTGCACGTCACGCACCCTGTTTGTAAGAACACGGTAAAACAGCGGCTGCCATTGCTCGGCAGGCTTGTCAGCGTAACGACGTACCAGCTGCATCATCGCATCCTGCACCACGTCGAGCGCATCATCGCGATTACCGAGTCGGTACAAGGCAATGCGGTAGGCACGGGTCTCGACTCCCGCAAGAAATCGCTCCAGTTCGGCTCGGTTGTCCAGTCACGCCTCCCTTGCGCGGCCCTGTTCCCCGCAGGCCGCATCATTCTAGCCCGCTCACTGCTGCCGGCGGCTGTGGCGATCGAGCCGCTGGTTAATGCGGTCCCCGCGCCGGTCCAGGCGACGCTCGGCGCGATGCCCGCGCCGGTCCAGTTGCCGGTCGATGCGGTCGCCGCGACGGTCCAGCTGCTTGGCCAGGTGCGGACGATCGTTGCGCTCGGCGCGATTGGCGGCCCGGTCCAGTCGCCGGTCGATACGATCGCCACGGCGGTCCGCGTGATGCTCGATACGATCACCACGCCGGTCGAGCTTGCGGTCAATCCTGTCGCCAAGCCGGTCCAGGTCGGGACCCTCATGTGCTGCAGCGGTACCGACGGCCAGAAGCGCGACCGCAGCGGCGGCTAAAATCCAGTTGCTTTTCATTGCTAAACTCCCGTTTTCAAACGTCGTGTGGGTATAACGCACGGGCAGCAAATGCGTTGACACGCGCGCTTTATGCACAACGCCAGCGTTTACATGGCATTACGCTGATTGCCTCAGTCGTTATGTCTGGTAATGATCTCTAACTATCTGATTCTTAATCACAAGCCGGGCAGATCAAAAATTGAGCAAGTCGTACAAAGTACCCCGTGAGCACCGCTCGCAGGGCCCTTTGCCCCAGATAATCCACAGCGCTATCCACAGCTATTGTGGAAAAGTCGGCGGCACATGACGCGACCAAACCACATTGTGCGGGTGGCATTAAAGACGCCTGTCGATCACTTGTTCGATTACACGGCACCAGCAAGCGGGCCAACGGCAGCGGGCACCCGCGTACGCGTGCCGTTTGGCCGTGGCAACAGCATCGGTGTCGTCGTCGAGACTGACGCCCACAGCAGCGTCGCGCCTGAAAAGCTGCGGCCAGTCACTGCGGTGCTGGACGAAAAACCCCTTCTTGATGAGACGCTGATCAGCCTGCTGCGCTGGGCGGCGGACTACTACCAGCACCCGCCGGGCGAAGTATTCGCTGCCGCTCTGCCCGCCCTGTTGCGACAGGGCCGCGCCCTGGACGAAACCACCGATGCATGGCGCTGCAGCGAGGCCGGCCCGGATATCGACCACGATGCCCTGCAACGCCGCGCGCCGCGGCAGGCTGCCGCGCTGACCCTGCTGGGAGCAATCGACAGGCCGGTAACTGCCGCAACGCTCGACGCTGAGCTCGGTCGCGGCTGGCGACCGATTGTCAGGAACCTGGAAAAAAAAGGCTGGGTGCGGCGCGTCGAGGTACCAATTGCCAATACGCTGGCTGCCATCCCGGCCAGCGAAACGGGGCGGAAGCTCACCCGGCACCAGCAGACCGCCGTCAACGAGATCCGCGCTGCCAATGGTTTTGCAGCGTTTCTGTTGTACGGCGTAACCGGCAGTGGCAAGACTGAAGTCTATTTGCAGTTAATCGATGAACTGGTTGGCGCCGGCGGCCAGGCTCTGGTGCTGGTGCCGGAGATCGGCCTGACGCCACAGCTGGTCGAGCGCTTCCGCCGACGGCTCGGCGGCACGATTGCGGTAATGCATTCGGGGCTTAACGAGTCCGAGCGGCTGGCGGCGTGGCGTGCGGCCGCCGACGGCAGTGCCGATGTCGTGGTAGGCACACGCTCGGCAGTATTCGTGCCGCTGGCCAGGCCAAAGCTGATCGTGGTCGATGAAGAACACGATACGTCTTACAAGCAACAGGAGGGGTTTCGTTATTCGGCCCGTGACCTGGCCGTGTTGCGCGCGCAGCGCCATGGCATCCGGGTTGTGCTCGGCTCGGCAACGCCGTCACTGGAAAGTCTGCACAACGTCAGCCAGGACCGCTATCGCCAGCTTGAGCTTCCAGCGCGACCCGGCGCCGTGGCCATGCCAAAGATGCGGCTGATCGACATGCGACGCGAACCGGTCGACGCCGGCTTTTCGGCATCGCTGGTCGCCGCAATGCGCGAACACCTGGCCGCGGGAGACCAGGTGCTGCTGTTCCTCAACAGGCGTGGTTTTGCACCCGCCTGGTTTTGCCCTGAATGCGGCTGGATATCGGATTGCCGGCGTTGCGATGCGCGCATGACCCTGCACCGCGCCATCAACCGGCTGCGTTGCCATCACTGTGGCAGCGAAAGAGCGCCCGAAAAAACGTGCCCCGAATGCGACAGCGAACCCCAGCCGGTCGGGCTCGGCACGCAGCGCGTGGAGGAGACAATGGCGCGCCTGTTTCCCGAACACGCTATTGCGCGCATCGATCGTGACAGCACACGACGCCGTGGCACGCTCGAGCAGATGCTCGGCGAAATCCATGCCGGCCAGCGACAGATACTCATCGGCACACAGATGCTCACAAAGGGGCATCATTTTCCCGGCGTGACGCTGGTCGGCATTGTCGACGCTGACCAGGGGCTGTTTGGCACGGACCCACGCAGCAACGAGCGGCTGGCGCAGCTTGTAATCCAGGTTGCCGGTCGTGCCGGGCGCGCGGAAAAACCAGGCGAGGTCCTGGTCCAGACGCAATACCCGGAACACCCGCTGCTGAACATGCTGGCTACGGAGGGTTACACGTGTTTCGCCGCTGCCGCCCTGGCTGAACGCGAAGCCACCGGCTGGCCACCGTATGCAGCGCTGGCATTGCTGCGCGCCGACGCCAGTGATGAGCAGCTTCCGCTTCGCTTCCTGGCAGCCGCCCGTGAGCTGGCTAACCCGCCTGCAGGTGTGCGCCTGCTCGGCCCTGCTGCCGCACCGATGCCCCGTCGCGCGGGGCGTTACCGGTCGCAACTGCTGATCCAGGGCGCGCGCAAGCCGCTGCACATTTTTTTGCAGGGTTGGAAAACAAAGCTCACCGGGCTTCCTGATGCGCGCCGGATCCGCTGGTCGCTGGATATTGACCCGGTTGAGCTGTTCTAAAACGTAACCTTTCGACCCCGCTGCATATGCACGCTTGGTGATAGACTTCCGTCGCCATGAAAGACCACATCGCACAACTGGTTACGACCGCGCTGCAGGCACTGGTTGCTGATGACAGCCTGCCCGCCGATACGGAATTGCCTGCCATAAACATCGAACGAGCGCGCGATGCCCGGCATGGCGACTTTGCCAGCAATATTGCGATGGTCATGGCCAGGGCGGCACGCAGCAATCCGCGCCAGCTGGCCGAGCGCCTGGTGGCTGCATTACCTGCGTCGGAGCTGGTGGATCGCATCGAGATTGCCGGACCAGGTTTTATTAATTTTCACCTGAGCCGTGATGCGAGGTTCGCAGTAATCCGGCGCATCGTCGAGCGGGGCGAACAGTTTGGCTGCAGTGACATCGGCAACGGTCGACCGGTGCTGGTCGAGTTCATCTCGGCCAACCCGACCGGCCCATTACATGTTGGTCATGGTCGCCACGCAGCATACGGGGACAGCATCGCAAACCTACTGACGGCCACCGGCCATGACGTTCACCGTGAGTACTACGTGAACGACGCGGGCCGCCAGATTGATATCCTGACGGTCAGCCTGTGGCTGCGTTACCTTGAGCAGGCCGGTGAGCAGCTGGACTTTCCCGGCAACGGTTATCGCGGCGACTACCTGCTGGATATTGCCGGCGTCCTCGCACGTGAGCATGGGAATGACTTCGTGCGCCCGGCTGCTGACGTATTCAATGACGTTCCGGCTGACGGCGACGGCGATGCCAGGGAACGCCATATCGATGCGCTGATTGCGCGGACAAAAGACCTGCTCGGCGATGACTATGCCCTCGTGGCCGGCGTTGCGCTCGACGCGGTGCTCGACGATATCCGCGACGACCTTGCAGAATTCGGCGTCGAGTTCGACAACTGGTTTTCGGAACGTCAGCTGGTTGAGCAGGGAATGGTCGAACAGGCGCTGGAGCAGCTGCAAAAGCACGGTGACCTGTACGAGAAAGATGGCGCCACCTGGTTTCGTTCCAGTGCTTATGGGGACGAAAAAGATCGCGTTGTAATCCGCGAGAACGGGCAGCGCACATATGTTACCCCGGACATCGCATACCACCTCAACAAGAGACAACGCGGCAGTGACTTGCTGCTTGATGTGCTCGGCGCCGATCATCATGGCTATGTGGCCCGCGTTCGCGCCGGGCTGGAAGCACTCGACCAACCCGCCGATTCGCTGGAGGTCCGGCTGGTGCAGTTCGTTTCCCTGTATCGCGGCGGGGAGAAAGTGCAGATGTCGACTCGCTCGGGGCAATTCATAACGCTGCGCGAGCTGCGCCGTGAAGTAGGCAATGATGCGGCACGGCTGTTCTATGTCATGCGCTCGAACGATCAGCATCTGAACTTTGACCTTGACCTTGCCAAATCAAAAACAGAAGAGAATCCGGTCTATTACATCCAGTACGCCAACGCGCGGGTATGCAGTGTCCTGCGCACGCTGGCAGAACGTGACTACGAAATTGATATGCAGATGGGGCTGGACAGCCTTGCAAAGCTGGAAAGCAAGCAGGAAACCGAGCTGATCGCAGAGCTCGATCGTTACGCCGATGTTGTCGAGCTGGCAGCAGCAAACCGTGCGCCGCACCATCTGGTGCACTACCTGCGTTCACTCGCCAACCTGTTCCACACCTGGTACAACGCCGCAAGGTTCATTGTCGATGATGATGCCGGGTTGCGTAACGCACGCCTGGTGCTGGCGTGTGCGGCACAGCGTGTCATTTGCAACGGGCTTGCGCTGCTCGGCGTCAGCGCGCCGGAAACCATGTAACGATGACCCGCGACTACAAAAATCGGCGCAGTCGCAAGAAAGACGCCACGCCCGGATGGGTCTGGGGTCTCGGTGGGCTGGCTGTAGGCCTGGCGGTAGCGCTGGCGGTACACCTGCAGGATCGGCGGCAAATGCGACCTGCCGCGCCGGTGGCAAACACGTCGGCCATTCCCTCGTCAGCCAGCGAAGCGGCCATGGCCGAAGAAGAAGAACCAGCATCGCGCTTCGATTTTTACGAGATGCTGAAAAACTTCGAGGTCGTAATACCCGAAACGGAGAGCACGGTCAGCAAAACCGGTAACAACCCTGCACCGGTGGCAAAAGCCGGTATCTACGTGCTGCAGGCCGGCTCGTTCCAGGCTTTCGAAGATGCTGATCGCATGAAAGCACGACTGGCGCTGCAGGGGCTGCAATCGCAGATTCAGCGCGTAACTATCGATGACAAGCGCTGGCACCGCGTGCGGCTGGGACCGTTTACCGACCTGGACGAACTGCAAACGACGCGGCGCCAGCTGCGCGAAGCCGATGTCGAAGTGCTGGTATTGAGAGTCGGGGAATAATGCCGCTAGCCAGAATAAATGGCACGGAGATCTTCTACGAAGAGCACGGTACCGGTAAGCAAACCGTGTTTCTCGCCCACGGGCTGACGCTGAGCGGCCGCATGTACCACCACCAGGTATTGCCGTTACGCGAACGTTTTCGCTGTATCACTATGGACTTCCGCGGTCAGGGCCGCAGCGCAACAGCCAGGACCGGCTATGACATGAACACGCTGGGTCGTGACGTCAAGGCGCTGCTGCGTAAGCTTGATGCCGCGCCCTGCCACTATGTCGGCCTGTCGATGGGCGGGTTTGTAGGCCTGCGGCTGGCGCTGCAGGAGCCGCAATTCATCCGGTCGCTGACGCTGATAAATACCGGCGCCGCAGCCGACGGTCCTGCTGACCGGCTGCGCAGCATGTCGATGACGGCGGTGGTGCGGTTGTTCGGTGTGCGCCCGGTTGCGGGTCGCGCCATGCGGCTGATCTTCAGTCGCCGGTTCCTCAACGACCCGCAGCGCCGCGAGGAGCGCCGCATCTGGCGCAAGGAGTTGCTGGCCAACCGTCGCAGCGGCATTGTGCGCGCCGCAATCGGCGTGCGTCGGCGGCCCGCCGTTCTGGACCAAATCCACGCGGTGCAGGTGCCAACACTGATTATCGCCGGCGCCGAAGACGAAGCTGTGCCGGCAGAACATTCACGCCAGATGCACGAACGCATCGATGGCTCGAAACTGGTCGTCATCCCGGAGGTCGGCCACAACTGTTGCCTCGAGGCGCCGGATGTAGTCAACCGACAGCTTGTTTCTTTTCTCGACGCGGTCAGTCGCTGAAGCGCCCGTCAATCATCCGCCGCGCTGCTGCTGCCAAACTCCACCCCCAGTGAACGCAGCTTGCGATACAGGTGGGTGCGCTCCATGCCGACACGCTTTGCCAGGAGCCCTACTTTTCCGCCGCAGATGTCGAGCTGCTGCTGCAGGTAGGCGCGCTCAAATTGCTCGCGCGCTTCACGCAGCGGCAGCGCCAGCAAGTCCTGCTTGACCAGTGACTCCGCGGGTGCTGATTCAACTTCCAGCGCCTGCTCTACTTCGGCCAGTGAAATATCTTCGGCACCGCCAAGCACAAGCAGGCGATGCACCATATTTTTCAGATCGTTGATATTGCCCGGCCAGGGATAGTTGCGCAGCCGGTTCTGCGCGGCAACACTGAAACGGCGCAGTGGCAGGCCCTGCTTGTCGACCAGTTTGTCGACGTAATAACGCAACAGGTCTGGCACGTCTTCACTGTAATCGCGCAGTGGCGGGATGCGTAACCGGATTACATTCAGATGGGCCAGCAAATCACGTCGCAGCTTGCCACGCTGCATGCTGGACTCTACGCCGGTTCCGGACGAGGTAATGATGCGGACTTCCAGCGGTGTTACATCGCTGCTGCCGTGCTGGCGGTAGCCGCCTGACTCGAGTGCGCTCAGCAGCAGTGTCTGCGCATGTGGTGGCAGGTCTTCTATTTCGTTCAGGAACAGCGTCCCGCCACGCGCCTGCTCGAGGTAACCGGGCTTGGAGTCGCCATCTTTGATGCTGCCAAACAGCAGCTCTTCGGCATTGTCCTCGGTAAGCGAACCGGCTACTACAGTTACCATCGGCTCACCGGCGCGATCGCTTAACGAATGCAGAAAGCGGGCAAAGGCTTCACGACCGGTGCCGACCTCCCCGACCAGCAGCACGTTACTGTCATGCCCGGCAATGCGCTTTATCTGCTCGCGCAGGTCCTGCATGACCTGGCTTTTGCCTAGCGGCGCGACCATTTTCGGTACGATGCCGCGGCTGACCTTGCGTGGCTGCCGGGTCAGCGCCCGCTCCACCGTCTTCAGCAGCTTTGCCAGCGAGACGGGTTTCTCGATGAAATCCAGCGCTCCCAGCCGGGTTGCCTCGACGGCCGTTTCAACCGTGCCGTGACCGGACATCATCACGACGTTTGACGGATTTCCTGACTCTGCCCACTCGCGCAGCAAGGTAATGCCATCGGTATCGGGCATCCAGATATCCAGCAGCACCAGGTCAGGTTCGTGCTGTTTACGCCGTTCGCGCGCTGCCGCAGCGTCTGCCGCGATACTGACCGTGTAACCCTCCTCGCGCAGGATCTCCTCGAGCAGCTCACGGATATCCGCTTCGTCGTCAACTACCAATATGTGTGCAGCACTCATGCGATGCCTCCGCCAGATGCAAACGACGATGTCCGGCCATGCGCCAGCAATGCGCGACCCTCTTCATCAACCGGCAACAAAACCGTCACCCGGGCGCCGCCCGATGCGGGATTCTCCGCGGTGATACGGCCGCCGTGTTCTTCGACCAGCTTCTTGACGATAGCCAGGCCAAGCCCGGTACCCTTACTTTTGCTGGTTACGTACGGTTCAAAAATTTGTTCTGCCGGCATTGCAAACCCCGGACCGTTGTCCTCAACGACTATCTCGGCCAGCTCAGCACCTTCATCGCGACGCCGCCGCGTGAACAGGCTGACTTTGCCATCATCGGTAAGCGCTTCACCGGCATTGCGCAACAGGTTGTGCAGCATCTGCCGCATGCGACCAGCATCGGCCTCGATGGTGCCGAGCGACTGATCCAGCTGGAGAGACAAATCCATCCTGAGCTCGCGGCTGCGGTACAGCTCCGCAACTTCTGTAACGATGCGATTCAGATCAATGTGGTCAATCTCCAGCGCAGGGGCACGGGCGTATTCGCTGAATGCATCGACCATTGCCTTCATAGCCTCGACCTGCTGCACGATGGTGTGGGTCGATCGGTCAAGCACCTTTGCATCGGTGTCATTCATGGTGTCGAGATAGCGCCGCCGCATGCGCTCGGCCGACAGCTGGATTGGCGTGAGCGGGTTTTTTATTTCGTGCGCCAGGCGGCGTGCCACCTCGCCCCAGGCAGCGTCACGCTGCGCCTGCAGCAGCTCGGTGACGTCGTCGAACACCACGACATATCCCAGCGGAATTTCGTCTTCACCAGGCAAGGCAGTGCACGCTGTATTCAGCACGGTTCGGCCGCCCGGTCCGCGCAGCACCACTTCGTCACGCCAGTCCGGTTCGCCATCCTCGATGTGCTTGCGGATAACGGCAGCAAACTGATCCAGCAGCGGTGCATTGAGACCGGTCATGGTCAGCGGCGCGCCCACATGCGACTGCAGGTCAGCACCGAGTATTGCTGCCGCCGCGCGGTTGGTTACACGCAACGTGAGATCCGGCTCCAGTGCAATTACGCCACTGGACAGCCCTGCCAGCACCGCCGCGAGATTGGCACGTTCATTCTCCACCGCCTGCTGACTGCGACGGGCACTCTCACGGGCTTCAGCCAGGCGCCGGGTCATGTCATTAAAGGAGTTAACAAGAAAACCAATCTCGTCGCGGTTACGGGTCTGCAGCCGCGTGTCGAAATCGCCTTCAGCAACGGCGCGGGTGCCGGCAACCAGCGACTGGATTGGCGCTACCAGCCGTCTTGACCACAGGAACGCACCCCACACGGCGGCCAGCAGCGAAACCAGCAGGATCAGTGTAAGCGTCAGCGTCAGGCTGTATTTGAGTGGCTTGCGCAGATAGGCGGCCTCGCCATAGCGGGTGTAGGCCTGCTGCACCGATTCGGCCAGCCCGCTGAGACGGCCGGTAACCGGGTAAAGCCCCTGCAGCATACGTACTTCATCGGCGGGACTGCGCCGCGGTACAGACACGGCAGTGCGAACCATAAATCCACCACCACCAAGCGGATCGAGGCCGACGAATGCGTTTCCCTGGCGCAGCTGCAACTGCACTTCATCGCCGGGCAGCGACGGCAGCGTGATCGAGTCTCCCTCTGTGCTGGTCGCGATGATGCGGCTGTTCTGGCCGATCACGGTCAGCTCGCTGGCGCCGCTGCTGCGGCGCAGCCGGCTCAGCGTCGCCACCAGTTCAACCTGCTCTGCGCTCGCAACTGCATCGACCATGTTCCTGGTTTGTTCCAGGTAATCATTCATGCGCAGATCCAGCGCACCGCGGCTGAGCCGCAACGCATCATCGAGACCGGTCTCGATCTGCACATCGAAATAGCTGTCGATACCCTGCTGCAGGAACTGCAGCGAAAAGTAATAGACCACAACCACGGGCAGCACTGCCAGCACGACAAACATGGCAACCATGCGTGCCTTGAGCCGCGAACCTGGCAGGTGACGGCGGTATTCCCGTGCCAGCCGGATCATGTTGCCGATTACCAGCAGCAGCAGGACCGCAACGCCGGCAACGTTCATGATCAGGATGGTCTCGTGCATCTGGTTAAAGCTGCTTGCGTCACTGGTGCTGCGTATCAGCAGCCCGAGCGAGATCAGCATCAGAACTGCACCCGCGATTCCCAGCAGCGTATATACCAGGCGCATCAGTGCGGCAGCCTCCAGTCGTACCATTCACTGGCGAGACGCCAGTCACCAAAGAACACATCGAGTACGCGCAACGGGCCCGGGAACGAGCGAATGTCCAGAACCGTTTTCAGGCGTAGCACGTATTCGCGCTCATCCCGCAGCAGTGCACTGTCGAGCACCGGCAACTCGCGCACTTCACCGAGCCGCAACAGTGCCGCAGCGAGCGTCAGGAAGGACTCCTGTTCGCCACTGTTAAGATTCCGCACAATGTAGCGTTCGCTCAGGGCGTGATACCGCAGCTCGTACAACTGCAGCAGCTCGGCGACGTTTTTATCCGGTCGCCACTTCAGCGTGCGACGCACGTCGATGCGGAGCTCGAAAGTAAGCGCGACACCGCGCGCCAGCGCTTCCAGCGCAACATCGTTCAGGTCGTAATCAATCGTCGCGTTGAGATAGTAAACGCCGTCAATTTCGTCGGCGTATGCCGCCACGATGACAAAGTCGCCGTTCTTGATCGCGTGAACGTCTGTGGCGAGCAAGCTCAGGGCTGCTGCCAGGCTGGCCAAAAGCCACCCGGTGCGCTGCCGCCAGTCTGTTGCCGCCGCTTTAATCATTAATTAATCCGGCCCGTCAGGCCGCTTCCAGACAAGAATAATAGAAGCCGTCCATCCCTGCCTCTCCGGTGAGTATCTGTACGCCGAAGCCGCCCGCCAGGCCACAGCCGGGAGTGAGAACGCGCGTCTGTGCGCCGGATTCACGCGCCATGAAGGCCTCAACGACGCGTGAGTTTTCCGCTGCCAGCAACGAGCAGGTGGCGTACAGCAGGCGCCCGCCAGGCGCCAGCAACGGCCAGGTTGCAACCAGCATCGCCAGCTGGCGGGCCGCGAAAGCGTCGATATCGCCGGCACGGCGCAACAGCTTTATGTCGGGGTGCCGGCGGATAACCCCGGTAGCCGAGCACGGTACATCGAGCAGAATGCGGTCAAAAGGCCGACCGTCCCACCATTGCTCCGGCATCGCGGCATCGCCGACGGTAACGCTTGCCTCCAGCCCGAGCCGCTCCAGGTTTTGCTGTACTTTTCCCAGTCGCCGCTCATCGTGGTCGACAGCCGTTACCTGCACATCCGCGCTCTCAAGAATATGGCAGGTCTTGCCGCCCGGTGCGGCGCACGCATCGAGCACGCGCATACCATCACGCAGGTCGAGCATGGTCGCGGCGAGTTGCGCGCCGGCATCCTGGACCGAAACCTCGCCGGCAGTGAAACCGGGGATCTGTTCCACCGGCAACGGCTGCGGTAACGCCACGGCATCGGCGGCCCACTGCGACCGCTGCGGCTCTGCATCGTGCTGATCAACGAACGCCGCGCACCAGCTGTCGATATCGCTGCGCCGCCGGTTTACACGCAACCACATCGGCGGTCGCTCGTTGCCGGCCTGCAACAGACCGGTTGCCTCAGGCCAGTCAGCGGCGAGCCGGTCGACCAGCCATTGCGGATAAGCGTGGCGGGTCGCCGCAGTGCCAGCCAGTTTTTCATCAATCTTGTCCGTCTCACGCTGGTAACGCCGCAATACTGCATTGACCATGCCGGCACCACGCGGGCGGCCGACGCGTCGCACTGTATTGACGCTTTCCGAAATCGCCGCATGCGGTGGTACCCGCATGAAACGCAACTGGTACAGGCCTGCCAGCAGTACTGCCAACATGAGCTTGTCCTTCACCGGGCGGTCGACTAACTCGTCGACAATTGCGGCGAGCTGAAAATACCAGCGCGCGACGCCAAAGCTGATTTCGCCGGCCAGGCCACGCTCCCGTTCGTCTGCCAGCGAACCCTGCAGCGGCGGCAGCACGCTGTCGAGCGTCGCGCCACCAAGCATTCTGGCAATAGCGCGCGCCGCCGCTGTCCTTGCTGTATCAGGCATCACAACCATCGCCAAGCACGGCGCCAGCCATTTCGTGGGCGTTGAGAAATGCCGCAGCCGGCATCACTCGTTTGCCCGCCGGCTGCAGCTCGGTGACCTGCAGCGTGCCAGCGCCGGTGGCAACCTTCAGCGCCGGCCCGGTCACGCTGACCGTCCCGGGCACACCCGATGCAGCTTCATCGAGCGCCTGCGCAGTCCACAGGCGCAGCTGGCGGCCACGCCAGCGCGTCTCGGCAACCGGCCATGGGTTGAACGCGCGAACCTGAGATGCAATCTGTGCTGCGGCTTGCTGCCAATCGATTCGTGCTTCGCTTTTTTTCAGCTTCGGTGCATAGGTTGCCTGGCTGTCGTCCTGTGGCACCGCGGTCAACGCACCGGCGGCAATGTCTGCAAGCCGGGCAAGCAACAGTTCCGCACCGAGCGTGGCCAGCCGGTCGGTCAGCTCACCGCCGGTCTCGTCAGCGCCGATGAGCGTCTCGCTTTTTGCCAGCATGGCGCCGGTATCGAGCCCCGCATCCATCTGCATCAGGGTGACACCGGTCACCGGGTCACCGGCGAGCATGGCCCGCTGCACCGGGGCGGCGCCGCGCCAGCGTGGCAATAATGACGCGTGCACATTGACACAACCCAGGCGCGGAATGTCGAGCACGGCCTGCGGCAGGATCAGACCATAGGCCGCGACGATCATCAGGTCCGGATCGAGCTGGCGCAGGGTTTCCTGTGCCTGGTCATCACGCAACGATTCCGGCTGCTGCAAAGGCAGCCCGAGGTGCAACGCCAGCTGCTTGATGTCGCTGTAACGGACACGCCGTCCACGACCCGCCGGCCGATCCGGCTGGGTATACACCGCGATAATCTCGCACGCCGGGCTGCCGGCATCAGCCAGCGCACGCAGCGACGGCACGGCGAAATCCGGGGTGCCGGCAAAAACTACGCGGAGGGTTTTGTTGTCAGTGGTCGTGGCGGCGCTCAAATCACCGGTACGTTTGACGGCACCGGATGATCGACACGCAGCCGCCGCGATTTTTCCAATTGTTTGCGGATGCGCTGACGCTTCAGCTCTGACAGGTAATCGACAAACAGCTTGCCTTCGAGGTGATCCATTTCATGCTGGATGCACACCGCCAGGATACCTTCTGCGTCCATCTCGAACTGCTCGCCATCGCGGTTGAGTGCCGTGACGCGAATCTGCTCGGATCGCTCGACCTTTGCGAATATATCGGGCACGGACAGACAGCCCTCCTCGGTGATAACGGTGCCTGCACGCTCGAGGATTTCAGGATTAATAAAACACAGCGGCTCACTCTGATCGGACGACACATCGGTGACCAGGAGGCGCTTGTGGACATCGACCTGGGTGGCGGCAAGACCGATTCCGGGGGCCTCGTACATGGTCACGAGCATGGCGTCGATCAGGGCCCGCAGGTCGTCATCCACGGCCGATACCGGCTCGGCACGGGTCCGAAGCCTCGAATCAGGAAATTCCAATATTGTGAGCTTGTTCATGTGTGAACTGTGCCGCAATTTAGCAAGCTACTTCGTGCAAAATGACACAAGAAGCTGATAAAGTTATGACAAGTCGAGAAACAGGGCCTCCGGCGCCGGGAAACAGGTCACTGATAGTGACCCGCTGCACTGCACAAATGTTCCCTTCGGTCCGGCTTCTCGAGCACCTGAAACCAGTATACCGCGCAAAACGGCATTTTTAGCGGAGCACATCGCACATGGCATACCCAATTTCCGCCCGACTGGCAGTTCTGAGCCTGGTCGCCCTTACCGGCGCCTGCTCCACGATCAAGTCCTACATGCCCCAATCGGGTGAGGCTGCAGAGCAGACTGCTGCCAGCGCGCCGTCGGTGTACAGCCCGGCTCCCGCTGCCCCGGCGCCGCAATCGCATCCGCAGCTGCGGCCTGCCACAGACAGCAATCGCGGCTATGGCACCGAATATGACAGCAACCCTGTTGCCGTGCCGATCAAGCCCGGCGCTCCGGATCGTTACACCGTCGTCAGGGGCGACACGCTGTGGGACATCTCCGGGTTGTTTCTCGAGGATCCCTGGTTGTGGCCGGAGATCTGGTATGTCAATCCGCAAATCGATAACCCGCACCTGATTTATCCCGGTGATGTGCTCAGCCTGGTCTGGGTCGATGGCCGACCGCAGATCCGCATCGACCGTGGCGGGGTCTCGGCCGATGTGCGCCTTTCGCCGGAAGTCCGCTACCAGTCACTGGAAGATGCGATACCGACCATTCCCTACGACGCGATTGCCGGCTTTTTGTCAAAGCCCACTGTCCTCGACAAGAAAACAGTGCGGCGTTCGCCCTACATCGTGGATATACGCGAAAGCCACCTGATTGCCGGCTCCGGTTTTCATGTCTACGTGCGTGGCACTGATGCGCCGGCCGGCACACGTTTTCATGTTTACAACGTCGGTGACGAGCTGTTCGACCCGGACAGCGGCAGGCTGCTCGGTTTCGAAGGGCTGTATGTCGGCGAAGGCCGTATCGAAGAAACCGGCGACCCGTCGACGCTGTTCCTGACCGAAACACGACGTGAAGCGCTGAAAGGCGACATCCTGATCCTGGAAGATCCAAAGCTGCCGCTGAGCTTTTTTCCGCGCGCTCCCGAGCAGCCGGTCGAGGGCCGCATCATCTCCGTAGTAGACGGCGTTTCCCTGATCGGCACCTACCAGATCGTGTCAATAAATCGCGGATCCAATCACGGTATAGCCACAGGCCACGTGCTGTCGGTGTACGAAACCGGCGAGGTCATACACGACCGTTTCGCACAAGCCGGTGGCTTCAGCAGCCTGTTCCGCCGCAAGAAATTGCAGCTGCCAGACAAGCATGCCGGCGAAATGATGGTATTTCGTGTGGCTGAGGAGATCAGCTACGGCCTGATAATGCACGCGACCAGCGAAATCAACGTGCTCGATACCGTGCGCAACCCGGAATAGCCTGGCACTCAGGCTGGATTTCTTATTACCCGCGTCATGAACAGCACGACGTAACGCAGCACGAAGAAAAACGCCAGCGCCGTTGCGGTGGCCAACGTGCCATTCAGTAGACCGGACTTCACGAGGTAGCCGATTATCAGGCTGGCTGCCAACGTTATCAGGATGTTGACCAAACAATAACGCCAGAACCCCGGGTTAACGATATCGGTCATCCGGTAAACCTGGTATTTGGCGATAAACAACACGCCGAGCACCACCAGTGAAGAGATGGTGGAGTCAAAACCAGCGACATCAATCGCATAGGCATTGAGCAACACGGCAGCAATATAGAAAATACCGCCAACTGCGGCGAAGCGCGTAAACAACCGGGCGTGATCAGTGGCCATCGTGCTATGGCCGCTCCATTTCAATGACGAACGTCGGAGACAGCAACCCGATGGCCCTGGTTATCCTGAATCGGAAAATTGCGTAAGGGAAAAAGCCGTAGATATGCGCGGCGGGAAACAGCTGCCTGATGTCCCGCAGCGAAAAGAAATGCAGGTGTCCGTCATGCTGCAGATCGCGCGGCGTCTTGCCGAACAGCCTGGCAAGTGGATACAACCAGAACGCGCTGTTAGGCGTTGTCAGAATAAGCTTCCCGCCCGGTTTCAGCACCCGCTCACATTCGGCAACGAACTGCTCCGGTGATTGCAGGTGCTCGATGACTTCGCTGCACCAGACCAGATCATACGACGCGTCTGCGAACGGCAGGCCGTCATTTACATCGGCGATCAGGGCATTCTCATAGTGCTTCTCGATATCGATCGACGCGACATGGTAACCGTGCCGCTCAAGCCAGCGGCTCTGGGTACCTTCGCGACAGCCAACATCCAGCGCACTGTGGCCGTCACCTTCCGGCACCAGCTCGAGCGCAATCAGCTTGCCCTTGGTGGTGTTGCGCAACTCTCCCTGGCCAAGGTCGATTGGTAGTTTTTTGAGGAATTTGACGATGCTGTTACTTGAAATACCAACAGTTCAAAACAGCATAACATCAGCGCAACATATAGCGGCGCAGCAAGAAAGCTTACTTTTTGACACATTATCCTGGCTTGCCGAATAATCGCTGGCGCGTAGCATGGGTGTCGATGACTGATTTACGCAGCTGGCTGATCCTGCTCCGGGCACCTGGCCTGAACAGCACTATTGTCGATCAGCTGCTCGAAACATACGGCGACGCCGCAACAGTCATTGCCTCTGGCCGCTCCGGCCTGCGGCAGGCCGGTCTGCAAGAAAAGACTATCAGCGCATTACTACACCCTGATAATGCGCTTGTTGACGCTGATCTTGCGTGGCTGGCAAAACCCGGCCGTGAACTGATCCCGCGTGGAGCCGACAACTATCCCGTTTTGCTCGCTGCTACACCCGGTGCTCCGCTAGCCCTGTTTGTCGATGGCGATCCGCTGACTTTGGCGCTGCCGCAGCTGGCAATAGTCGGCAGCCGTAACCCGACGGCGACCGGCCGCGACAACGCAACTGCATTCGCCCGTCACCTGGCCGGCTGCGGCCTGGCGATCACCAGCGGACTGGCGACCGGCATCGACTCCTGCGCCCACGCCGGCGCGCTGGACGGAACGGGCCGGACTATCGCCGTCTGCGGCACCGGGCTGGACCAGGTCTATCCGGCCGACCGTGCCGGCCTGGCCGATCGCATCCGCCAGAACGGTGCCCTGGTCAGCGAATTCCCACCCGGAACACCCCCGCGTCGTGCACATTTCCCGCAGCGCAACCGGATAATCGCGGGCATGGCGATGGGTACGCTGGTGGTCGAGGCAGCACACCGCAGTGGCTCGCTGATTACGGCACATCGCGCCATCGAATTTGGCCGCGAAGTGTTTGCCATCCCCGGGTCCATTCACAATCCGCTGTCACGCGGCTGCCACCGCCTTATTCGCGAAGGCGCCAAGCTGGTCGAATCGTCAACCGACATCCTCGACGAGCTCGCGCCAGTGTTTCAGGCTGCACACGAAATCGAGCCCGCTCAGAGCGCCGTTGCGGACCATGACAGGCTCGATGAGGATTACGCCAAGTTATTGGATTGTATCGGTTATGAGCCTACGCAAATCGACACAATGGTCCAACGCAGCGGATTGACGGCGAATGAGGTTTCATCCATGCTGCTGATCCTGGAGCTCCGCGGCTATGTAAGCCAGGTCGCCGGTGGCGGTTTCTCCAGGACAGGAAAAAAGAGATCTACTGAATGAAAGAAAGCGTGCTCGACGTACTGATGTACCTGTTCGAAGCATTTGCCGACGCTGATATCGAGCCCGAGTCGGACCGCAACGTGTTGCGCGGGGAGTTATTGCAGGCCGGTTTTGACGAGCCCAACGTCGACCGCGCATTCGCATGGCTCGACGAACTGAACGACACCGACTCCTCCGATACGCCAGACGCCGATGCCCTGCGGGTATTTTCCGGCGCCGAGACCGCGCAGCTTGGCGTGGATGCGGTCGGCTACCTGATGCACCTGCAGCACATCGGCATCCTGCGGGCGGCTCAGCTGGAAATCGTCATGGACCGCCTGATGGCGCTGGGCGACACCGACATTGATATGGAACAAATCAAGTGGATTGTGCTCATAGTGCTTTACAGCCAGTCCGACCAGCATGAAGAATATGCGCGCATGGAGAACCTGGTATTCGAGGACGGCCCTGCCGTACTCCACTGACCCCCACCAGCGGCGCAAGCTATATAAATGAGTAAAAACCTCGTCATCGTGGAATCGCCGGCCAAGGCGAAAACCATCGAGAAGTATCTTGGCAAGGAATTCCAGGTACTGGCCTCGTATGGTCACGTGCGTGACCTCGTGCCAAAGGAAGGTGCTGTCGATCCGGAAAACAACTTCGCGATGAAGTACGACGTGATCGACAAAAACAGCAAGCACGTTGATGCCATTTCCCGAGCGCTGAAAAAAGCCGATGCGCTGTACCTGGCCACTGACCCCGACCGTGAAGGCGAGGCTATTTCGTGGCACCTGACCGAGCTGTTGCGCGAACGCAAAGCGCTTAACGGCAAACCGGTCTACCGCGTCGTGTTTTACGAGATCACAAAAAACGCGGTGCGCGAGGCGATAGCGAATCCCAAGGATTTGTCCGACCACCTGGTCAATGCACAGCAGGCACGCCGTGCGCTGGATTACCTGGTCGGCTTTAACCTGTCGCCGCTGCTGTGGAAGAAGATCCGCCGCGGATTGTCGGCCGGCCGGGTGCAGAGCCCGGCTTTACGCCTTATTGTCGAGCGCGAACTCGAAATCGAAGCGTTCAATCCACGCGAATACTGGACCGTCGACGCCCAGGTTGAAAAAGACAAGACCGAATTCACCGCCCGGCTGGCAGAATTTGACGGCGAGAAGATCGAGCAGTTCACCATTGGCGATGAAGACCATGCCAACCGCGTCGAAAAGACGCTCAAAGATGCGGCCAAAGGCAAGTTGCTCGTTGCCAAAATCACCAAGAAACAACGCCGGCGTAACCCGACGGCACCATTCACTACATCGACGCTGCAGCAGGAAGCTTCACGCAAGCTTGGCTTTGGCGCTCAGCGCACGATGCGTACAGCACAAAAACTGTACGAAGGCCTGGATACCGGGTCCGGGCCAGTTGGTCTCATTACTTATATGCGAACCGACTCAGTCTCGCTGGCGGCCGATGCCATCGAGGAAATTCGCGCTGTCATTGTCGACCGCTACGGCAAGGACAAGCTCCCCGATGAGCCCCGTGCCTACAAGACAAAGGCCAAAAACGCACAGGAGGCGCATGAAGCCATCCGCCCAACCTCCGTGGAGCGAACGCCGGATTCTCTAAAAGGGTCACTCGACAGCGATCAGCTAAAGCTTTATGGACTGATCTGGAAACGCACCATGGCGTGCCAGATGACCAGTGCGATATTCGATACCGTCGCCGCTGATCTGGTCGCGGGCGAGGATGGCCCGAAACGTCACCGCTTCCGCGCCAATGGCTCGGTGCTGGTTGAGCCCGGCTTCATGAGCGTCTACCAGGAAGGCCAGGACGACAAGAAAACCGACGACAAGGACCGCATCCTGCCGCCAATGGAAGAAGGCGATCGTGTCAATCTGAAGGAAGTTCTGCCGGACCAGCACTTCACCGAGCCGCCGCCGCGCTACACCGAAGCCAGTCTGGTCAAGGCGCTGGAAGAATTTGGCATCGGCCGGCCGTCCACCTACGCCAGCATTATCTCGACGCTGGTCAATCGCGAGTATGTCGAGCTGGACCGCAAGCGGTTCACGCCAACCGACATCGGCCGCGTGGTGAACAACTTCCTGACCAACTTCTTTACCCAGTACGTCGACTACGACTTCACCGCCAACATGGAAGACGAGCTGGACGCCGTATCACGTGGCGAGGAAGACTGGCAGCCTCTGCTGGAAAGATTCTGGGGCCCGTTCGCCAAACTGGTCGCCCACACCGAAGAAAACGTCTCGCGCGACGAAGCCGTAAATGCACGCGAGCTTGGCACTGACCCGAAATCCGGTAAACCAATGTCGGTGCGCATGGGCCGCTACGGGCCATTTGTGCAGATCGGCACCCGTGACGATGAGGACAAGCCGAAGTTTGCCGGGCTGCGTCCCGGCCAGCGCATGGATTCGATTACTTTTGAAGAAGCCATAGACCTGTTCAAGCTGCCACGCAAGCTGGGCGAAACTGCCGACGGTGATCCGGTCTCGGCTTCGATTGGCCGCTTCGGGCCGTATGTTCGCTATGGCAACAAGTTTGTGTCGATACGCGGCGAAGACGACCCTTACACAATCCAGCTCAAGCGCGCCCTCGAGCTTATCGAAGAGAAAAAGATTGAGGACGCCAACCGGCTGATAAAGGATTTTCCCGACGAGGGCATCCAGATACTGCGTGGCCGTTACGGCCCCTACGTAACCAACAAGGAAAAGAACGCCCGCGTACCTAAAGATCGTGAGCCGGAGAGCCTGACGCTGGCAGAGTGCCAGGAGCTGCTGGAGAAAGCACCGGTACGCGGCCGCCGGAAGAAAAAGAAAAAGAAAACCGGCAAGGCCGAGAGCACGACCGAACTGAAACAGGCAGCGAAGAAGGTGCCACGGAAGAAAGCTGCCGCGAAAAAGAAGAAAAAGAAAAAGAAGAAAAAGGCCGCGAAGAAAAAAACGGCTAAAAAGAAAACAGCCAAAAAGAAGACGACGCGCAAAAAGACCGCGAAGAAGACCGGCAGCACTGCCGCTTCTGACAAGGGCTGATTAAACGGGTCGTCGTTCCATGCCTGGCTCGTTCCTGATTCGACGCGCCGCTGCAGCCGTTGCGGCGGGTGGTGTTATTGCCTACCCGACCGAAGGTGTTTACGGGCTGGGCTGTGACCCGGAAAACGAAGACGCCGTTGCGCGACTGCTCGATATCAAACAGCGTCCGGCAGAACAGGGTTTGATACTCATCGCCGCACACATCGATCTGCTCAACAACTACTTCGCGCCTTTGCCTGAACCGGCGCGTCAGCAGCTGGAGGACAGCTGGCCCGGGCCACAGACGTGGCTGGTGCCGGCGGCTGACAGCGCGCCTGAGTGGATTACCGGCAGGCACACCACCATCGCGGTACGGGTCACTGACCACCCGGTGGCAAGCGCATTGTGCGCAAGCTGCGGCCACGCGCTGGTCTCAACCAGCGCCAATATCACCGGCCACCCGCCGGCACGCAGCGCCCATGCCGTTCGTCGGATGATGGGGGAGCAGCTGGACTATATACTCAGCGGCCCGGTTGGCCGGCTGGGCGGAGCGACGCCCATTCGCGACCTTCGCAGTGGACAATTGATCAGGGCATAGATGACGGCAGGTGAAAAACAGGTTGCGGCAGTGGAGCAATGGCTTTGTTCCCTGCACGACGACATTACCGCCACGCTGGAACAGCTGGACGGCGGCGCGAAATTCCACCGCGACAGCTGGCAACGGCCAGCCGGCGGCGGCGGTGACAGCCGGGTTCTGACTGACGGGGCGCTGTTCGAAAAGGCCGGCATCAATTACTCCAAGGTTACCGGCGATTCTCTGCCGGCTTCGGCTACAGCCCACCGTCAGGAGCTGGCCGGTCGCAGCTTCCAGGCCATGGGGGTTTCGCTGGTAATGCATCCGCGCAATCCGTATGTACCCACCTCACATGCCAACGTTCGTTTTTTTGTTGCGGAGAAAGAAAACGCCGATCCGGTCTGGTGGTTTGGCGGCGGCTTTGACCTGACGCCCTACTACGGCTTTGCTGAAGACGCCCGGCACTGGCACGAAACGGCACACGCAGCGTGTGCACCGTTTGGTGAACAGGTCTACCCGCAGCTCAAGGACTGGTGCGACAGGTACTTCTATCTGCGTCACCGGGATGAGCCACGCGGTATCGGCGGTCTTTTTTTCGATGACTGGAACGAGCCCGATTTTGAGACGGCGTTTGCCTTCACGCGCTCTGTCGGTGAGCACTACCTGCCTGCCTACGTTCCGATATGCGAACGCCGCCGCCACCACGACTATGGCGAGCGCGAGCGGCAGTTCCAGCTTTATCGTCGCGGCCGGTATGTGGAGTTCAACCTGGTTTACGATCGCGGCACGCTGTTTGGCCTGCAGTCCGGCGGGCGCACAGAGTCCATCCTGATGAGCCTGCCGCCGCTGGTACGCTGGGAATACGATTACCATCCCGAGGCAGGTAGCGCCGAAGCGGCGCTGTACGATGAGTTTCTCAAACCAAAGGACTGGCTGCCGCAGAGTTAACGCCAGTGACGCCTTTCCATCTCGCATTCCCCGTCACCGACCTCAAGCAGGCGCGAGATTTTTATAACGGCCTGTTGCGCTGCCCGATCGGCCGGCAGTCGAAACGCTGGATTGACTTCGACTTCTTCGGTCACCAGATAACGGCGCACCTGACCGAGTCTGCCGGGGCAGTCGCAACCAACCCGGTCGATGGTGAATCTGTTCCGGTACGTCATTTTGGCGCCATTCTGGAACTGCCGGTGTGGCGCGAACTGGCCCAGCGACTGGAACAGGCCGGCGTGAATTTTCTGATCCGGCCGCAAACCCGTTTTGCAGGTCAGGCCGGCGAGCAGGCCACAATGTTTATACGCGACCCGAGTGGCAACGCGCTTGAATTCAAGGCTTTTGCTGATCCGGGCCGCATTTTTGCCACCGAGGGCTAAGCGAATGGCATGGATAGAAGAAATAGAACCGCAGGAAGCGACCGACGAACTGAAGGAAGTCTACGAGCAGCTGACAAAGCAGCGCGGCAAGGTCGCCAACATAATGAAGGTGCACAGCCTCAACCCGGGCGCGATGCAAAAGCATCTGGATTTATACATGCACCTGATGTTTGGCAAGTCCGGGCTGAGTCGGGCCGATCGTGAAGCCATAGCGGTAGCGGTTTCGGCGGCCAATGATTGTGCCTACTGTGTTACGCATCATGCCGAGGCGCTGGCCCGTTACGAAAAAGACGCGAAGATCAGCGACATGCTGAAAGGCCTGCGTTTCCTCGACCTGCCGGACAGGACCGCGCGTATCCTCAGCTATGCCGTCAAGCTGACCTACAAGCCCAGCAACGTCGGCACCACGGACATCGACGAGCTGCGTGATGCCGGGCTAAGCGATCGTGACATACTCGACGTAAACCTCATTGCCGCTTACTTCAATTTCGTCAACCGCATTGCGCTGGGGCTTGGCGTGACTTTCTCCTCTGATGAGATGACGGGCTACAAGACATGATCTTATCGCGCCTGGAAGGCGCTCCTACGGGAAGGCCGCGTGGGAGCGGCATCCTGCCGCGATTCTTCCAGGCCGCAACCCTGCTTCGTGGGAGCTGCATCCTGCCGCGATTCTTCCAGGCCGCAACCCTGCTTCGTGGGAGCGGCATCCTGCCGCGATTTTCCAGGCCGCAACCATGCTTCGTAGGAGCGGCATCCTGCCGCGATTCTTCCAGGCCGCAACCCTGCTTCGTAGGAGCGGCATCCTGCCGCGATTTTCCAGGCCGCGACCATGCTTCGTGGGAGCGGCATCCTGCCGCGATTCTTCCAGGCCGCAACCCTGCTTCGTGGGAGCGGCATCCTGCCGCGATTCTTCCAGGCCGCGACCCTGCTTCGTGGGAGCGGCATCCTGCCGCGATTTTCCAGGCCGAAACCATGCTTCGTAGGAGCGGCATCCTGCCGCGATTCTTCCAAATGATCTCTGCGGGTGATTTTGTCGCGCCTGGAAGGCGCTCCCACGGTTTTTCCCGCTTCGTAGGAGCGGCATCCTGCCGCGATTTTCCAGGCCGCTACCATGCTTCGCATGACCACAAACACTGACAAGATAAAACGCTGTAAATGGGCACTGGGTGTAAACCAGGCGTACATCGACTATCACGACAAGGAATGGGGCGTACCGGCACGCGACGACTGCACGCAGTTTGAGTTCCTCGTTCTGGAGAGCGCCCAGGCAGGCCTGAGCTGGTCGACGATACTCAACAAGCGCGACGGATACCGCAAGGCATTTGCCGGCTTTGATCCCGAAAAGGTTGCGCGCTTCAACAAGCGCAGCGTGGAGCGGCTCGTTAATGATGCTTCCATTGTCCGCAACCGGCTGAAAATCGAGAGCGCCATCAACAATGCCAAACGCTGCCTGGAAATACAGGAAGAATTTGGCAGTTTCTGCGACTACATCTGGGGCTTTGTGGACGGCAAGCCGATCCGGAACAAATGGCGCTCCGACAAACAGGTTCCGGCAACGTCAAAAGAATCTGATGCGCTGAGCAAGGATCTGAAATCACGTGGCTTCAAATTTGTCGGCAGCACCATTATCTATGCTCACATGCAGGCAACCGGTATGGTCAATGACCACGTGGTGAGCTGTTTCCGTTACCGCGAAATCGTGTAAAAAGCGGCTTCAGCCGAAAAAAATAACTGCAAAAAATGAAAAAGGCCCGCAACGTTTCCGCTGCGGACCCTGAACCTCACGACAAGAGGCTGTGTGAAGGAGGCATCCTTCACAGGTAACGAGTCAGATCAGGCAGAACCGCCACACTTGCCTTCGCCGCATTTGCCCTCGGCGTCTTTATCGCCGCCGCACTTGCCTTCACCGCATTTGCCCTCGGCATCTTTATCGCCGCCGCACTTGCCTTCACCGCATTTGCCCTCGGCATCTTTATCGCCGCCGCATTTGCCTTCGGCATGTTTGTCGCCGCCGCATTTGCCTTCGCAGTCGCCCTTGTTCTTGTCCTTGCGGTCATGGCCCTTGTCGCCGCCACACTTTCCTTCACCACACTTGCCCTCGCCGACATCAACCATGTAGCCGCTCGACAGGGTCGTCATGCTGAACGGTGATGCATCAGCTTTGGCGGCCGCACCAACGGCCATGGACGCTGCCAGTGCAGCGCCCACTGCCAGGCTCAGGGGTTTTACACTCATTTTATCTGACATCTGCTCTCTCCTCAGTGGTTCGTCCCCGAACGGGACCTCATTAAAGATGGGCGGTCAGGTTGACCACTCCACCGCCTCAATAAATTTCTGTTCGACCGGCCGGGGATAAGTCGCGCCCGAACCGATCACGGCAATGCTGCCGCCCTTTACCGGCACGATCAGCCCAAGAAAACCGTCTTCGTCGATTGGCATGGTCTTGCTGACCTGCTCATCAGGCAGCAGCAGTACGGTTACCGGCCCTTGTTCGCTGTTGACCACCAGGTGTGACACCAGGTGGCCGCGGAAGTAACAGATACCCGCGTGCACTACGTGATCGATATCCTGCGTCAGGCGGACGCCGGTTCTCTCCAGCACCTGCACCAACCGCTTGCGCGGCACCAGTTCCGTCTCGCTCGGCACCAGTAGAGCAGCCTCGTGGTAGAGGTGCTTGATTACATGACGTGGCAGCCGCTCGGGACTGTAGCTATTGAAAACTGTAAACGCCGCTGCGAATACGACGACAACACTGGCAGCGAGCGCTACCCGGCGCCCGCGTCGACGAGACTGACCAGTTGCTGCCAGCATGACCCGGGCTTCCAGATCAGCCGGCGTTTCCACCATCATGGCATCGCGCAGGTGGGAATCGAGCTGCTGCGTTTCACGGGTGAAATCAGCGCAGGCACGACAAGCCATGCGATGACGCATAGCGTCGGCGCCGATATGGGATGGTTCGCTGGTAATCAGTCTGCGATAATCGATGCAGTTCATTGTTGTGCCTTAACGCTGTCTCTGTTCAGACTCTTCTGCAGTTTCTTGCGCGCGCGGAACAAACGCGTAAGAACCGCACCCTGGCTCAGGTCCATGAGCTCTGCGATTTCCGCCGTGCTGTAGCCCAGCAGGACCTGCAGCACCAGCGGTTCGCGATAGTCGTTATCCAGTTCGAAAATCAATTGCCGCAGCTCACCAATTTCTGCTGCCTCGTCGCGGCAGCTAAGCAGCGCTTCGGGAAAATCCTTCGCCTGCAGGTCCACCGGCTCCGGCCGCTGCCGCTCATAATAACGGGCATGCTCGCGGCGGATGATGCGCATCAGCCAGCCCTTGGCGGCGGCAGGCTCCCGCAGCGTATGCAGCGAGCGCCAGCCACGCAACAGGGCTTCCTGCACCAGGTCTTCGGCCAGGTGCGGATCACGAGCCAGCCACAGTGCATAGCTGTGCAGCTCGGGCAAAACGCTGCGTACCAGCGCCTCAAATTGGAAATGCTTCGACATCTCTGCCTTACCAGACCGGGCGACAGCCCGATTTATTACCGCCACGGCAGCTTTGGCCTACAATAGCAGCCCACCAGATTCCAGCCGGGTTACATAACATGACCGATCTTCCGCCGCAGAGGTTCCCTGCTACACGGCCGCGCCGCCTGCGACAGGACGAGTTTTCCCGGCGGCTGGCAGCAGAAACAACCCTGTCCACCGATGACCTGATCTGGCCATTGTTTATCCAGTACGAGGCCGGGACCAGCCCCGTTACGACCATGCCGGGTGTGGCCCGCCTGGGCCCCGACGAACTGCTGGAGACGGCAAAAACAGCCTGTGAGCTGGGCATCCCGGCGCTGGCCCTGTTCCCCTCCATTCCCGACGGGCAAAAAACCGCCGATGGCCGTGAGGCATGGAATCCGGATGGACTGGTCCAGCGCAGCATTCGGGCACTGAAAAAGCACGTGCCGCAGATCGGCGTGATCGCCGATGTGGCGCTCGACCCGTTTACCAGTCACGGCCAGGACGGAATTATTGACGACAAGGGCTCGATCCTCAACGACGAAACGGTCGAGCTGTTGGTAAAACAGGCGTTGTCACTGGCCGAAGCCGGTGTCGATGTGGTCGCACCGTCCGACATGATGGACGGACGTGTCGGCGCTATTCGCAGCGCGCTGGAAAAAGGCGGTTTTCGCCGCACCCGCATCCTTGCCTATGCAGCCAAGTATGCATCGAGTTTTTATGGGCCGTTTCGCGATGCGGTAGGCTCGGCCGGCAAGCTGGGCGCCGCCGACAAAAAAACTTACCAGATGGACCCGGCCAACAGCGACGAGGCATTGCGCGAAGTGGCGATGGATATTGCAGAAGGCGCCGACATGGTGATGATCAAGCCGGGCCTGCCGTATCTCGATATCGTGCAGCGTGTAAAGGAAACTTTCGGCATGCCGACAATGGTCTACCAGGTCAGCGGTGAATACGCGATGCTGCGCGCAGCCGTGGATGGGGGCATGCTGAACGAGACGGCCATTGCCGAAGCACTGCTTTGCATCAAGCGGGCCGGCGCAGATGCGATCCTGACTTATTTCGCCGGCGACATTGCCCGCCAGCTACAACGTTAAACATGACTGATCGCTACGCTGTAATTGGCCACCCGGTGGCGCACAGCCGTTCGCCCGAGATACACGAACACTTTGCGAAGCAAACCGGTCAGCAGCTTTCCTACGAATTGATCGACTGCGCTCCAGCGGAACTCAACGCAACAGTGGGCCGGTTTTTTTCCGCCGGCGGCAAGGGCCTGAACATTACTGCGCCGCACAAACAGTCAGCCTTCCTGCTGGCAGACCTGATCGCAATGCGCGCGCGGGTTGCCGGCGCCGCAAACACGCTCAAGCTGGAAGCCGACGGCCAGATAAGCGGTGACAATACCGACGGTACCGGTCTGATACGTGACCTGGCGCAAAACCTCGGTCTGGCGCTGTCGGGTCGGCGCATCCTGCTGCTCGGTGCCGGTGGTGCCGCACGAGGAATACTGGCGCAGCTGCTGGGGCAGCGCCCGGCCGCGCTGGTCATCGCCAACCGGACGCATGAAAAAGCACTGAAGCTCGCTGAGACCTTCAGCGGCATGGGAAACGTAAGCGCCGGCCGGCTGGAGCGGCTGACGGAGGGCTTTGACCTGATCCTGAACGCCATTGCCAGCGGCCCGGACGATGCCGGTCCGGCGATCGATCCGGTTGCGGCAACCTCTGCACACTGCTACGACCTGACCTATACCAGCGAAGACACGCCGTTCATGGCGTGGGCGCGCAACAGCAACGCCGCATCAGTGCACGACGGCTGGGGCATGCTGGTAGAACAGGCGGCCGAGTCCTTTTACATCTGGCGCAGAGTCTGGCCGGACACCACCGACCTGCTCAACCGCAAGCGCATGTAGGAGCGGCTTCAGCCGCGAACAAACCCCGCGCCGTCTCAAACCACGTGTAGGAGCGGCTTCAGCCGCGAACAAACCCAGCGCTAAAGTCGTTCCCACGAAACACAGTGGAGAACACGCACGATGGTGCTGGTGGCACGGTACCCAATGAGTGGCAGATGAGCTGCATCGCCGCAGGCGATGTCTGCTCCATCTGCATTATTCGCGATAAACCTCTTTTAGCTTGACGTAGTGCCGCGCCGAGTAAGCCAGCATTTCAATCTCCTGCCCGGTCAGCGCGCGCACCCGTCTTGCCGGGCTGCCGCGATACAACGAGCCGGCCTCCAGCCGTTTACCCGGGCTCACCAGGCTGCCGGCAGCGACCATAACCTCCGGCTCCAGCTCCACCCCGTCCATGATGATCGCACCCATACCGATCAGACAGCGATCGCCGATGGTGCACGCATGCAGCGTCACGTTGTGACCCACGGTAACTTCCGCACCGATCAGCAGCGGCATGCCACCCGGCGAATACGGGCCATCATGAGTGACATGCAGGACGCAGCCATCCTGGATATTGGTGGCGGCGCCGATGACAATTTCGTTCACGTCGCCGCGCGCGACGGCCATCGGCCAGAAAGAAACGTCGTCGCCACACCGTACCCGACCAATTACCCGGGCGCTTTCGTCAATGTAAACGCGCTGGCCCAGCTGCGGCTGGTGGCTGTCAAATTTTCTGATCATGGGTGAATTTTACGGGCGTAAGCTATCTGGCGCGAATCACACCCGGATTCTTTTCAGTAAAGTCGCTCCCGCAAGGGAGATGTTTAAATTTCGCGGGATCTATTCGCGGCTGGAAGCCGCTCCCACAATGCATTGCGAACGACCGCCGCTAATCATCGTTCCAGGCAGTCGCGGCTGGAAGCCGCTCCCACAATGCATCGCGAACGACCGCCGCTAATCATCGTTCCAGGCAGTCGCGGCTGGAAGCCGCTCCCACAATGCATTGCGAACGACCGCCGCTAATCATCGTTCCAGGCAGTCGCGGCTGGAAGCCGCTCCCACAGAGTCGTTCCCCAGGATGCATCATCGACAATTGCCGAACCGGCCCGGCCGGTTCGACTCCTTTTACCCTGCCAACCCACCATCAGTCGCGACGCTGACCGCGTTGACGAAGGATGATTGCACTCCATTCGCGGCTGAAGCCGCTCCTACAGGGGGGCACAAGGGCGTGGTAGGGTTCGCGGCAGGTTTTTTCGGGGTTACAGATATGGCTGCCGGGTTGCTCTTGTTGCTGGTGTTCTGTGGTGGTTTCAGCATCATGTCGATCGAACTGCTTGGCGGGCGCATTCTCGCGCCCTATTTTGGCAGCAGTATCTATGTGTGGGGCAGCCTGATCACTGTATTCATGCTGGCCTTGTCCATCGGCTACCTGCTGGGCGGACGCTTCTCACTCAATAACCCCAGCGTAACGCGCTTTGGCGCGCTGTTCCTGGTGGCTGCGGCAGCCGTCATGCCGTTGCTGCTGGTCGGGAACCAGCTGATGGATTTTGTGTTCGAATACATCGAAGATCCACGTTACGGTTCACTGGCGGCTTCGATGATGCTGTTTTTCCTGCCAACTATTGCCCTGGGAATGATTTCTCCGTACGCGGTACGGCTATTGGTGGAGCATCGCGAACACAGCGGTCACATTGCCGGCAAACTGTACTTTGTTTCAACTATCGGCAGCGCGCTTGGCACATTACTGACCTCGTTTTACCTGGTGTTGCACTTCGAGGTAAACCAGATACTGATTGCTGTGGTTGCCGCCCTGATTCTTTGTGGGCTGATCGCCCTTGGCAGTGACCAGCGCACACGGGCCACGGCATGAGAATCATCGCTATTACTCTTCTTTCACTTTTCGGCGGCGCCGTCGCGGCCGCCGAAGTGACGCTCCACACGGAAAAATCGCTGTACCAGAATATTTCTGTTGTGGAGGAAGACGGCGTTCGATGCCTGCGCTTTACGGTAAAAAGACGCAACAGCCGGCAGTCGTGTATTGACGTAAATAATCCGGATCGGCTGGTGCTGCCCTACACGCACCTGATGTTTGGCGGCCTGCTGGTAAACCCGGCGCCACAGCGAGTGCTGCTGATCGGTCTGGGTGGCGGCACGCTGGTTGAGGTGTTTACCGGGTTATTTCCGGGCATCGAGATTGACGCCGTCGAGATCGATCCTGCAGTTGTCGATGTTGCCCGTAAATACTTCAGCTACAGCGACCCAGCCGGCACGGCCGTTCATGTGCGTGACGGCAGGGTATTCGCACGGCGGGCAAATCGACGCGGCGAGCGCTACGATTACATCATCATCGACGCCTTTAACGGTGACTATATTCCCGAGCACCTGATGACGCGTGAGTTTCTGCTGGAATGCAAGGAGTTGCTGGCCGAAAAGGGCGTATTGGTTGCCAACACTTTTTCGTCGAGCCGACTGTACAACAGCGAGTCGGCGACCTACGCCAGCGTGTTTGGCGAGTACCTGAACCTGCGTCGGCCGCACGGAAACCGCGTGATCGTAGCCGGGCGCGACGGCCTCCCGCCGGCGGACTGGTTGCGTCTGAATATCAATCGCGTCGATGCCGACCTGGCACGCTTTGGCATCGATCTGCCACGACTACTTTCACTGGACCGCGGGATCGACTGGCGCCGCAAGGCGCGGATACTTACCGACCAGTACGCTCCGGCCAACCTGATGCGGGACGCAGCGCGATGAGTGACAGGAAACGCAAAATATTCCGCGGCCGCATTATTGGGCTGGATGTCGAAAGCGTAACGCTGCCTAATGGCACCGAACTGGAAATGGAGATCGTCAGCCACCCCGGCGGGGCCGCGGTAGTCGCCATTGATGAAAACAGCAGAGTTTGCCTGCTGAGGCAATACCGTCATGTAGCCGGGGGCTATCTGTGGGAGCTGCCGGCCGGAAAAATTGATGACAACGAGCCGCCACTCGATACCGCCATACGGGAACTGGCAGACGAAGCTGGCATCAGGGCAGGCGTGTGGCACTCGCTGGGTAACATGATCAGCTCGCCGGGCGTTTTTACCGAAGTGGTGCATCTTTGGCTCGCGCGTACGCTGGAATCAGGCGAGGCGAACACCGATGCTGATGAAGTAATTGAAGTGCATTGGGTGGACTATGCCGAGGCGCTGTCCTGGGCGCTCGATGGAACTATCCGGGATGCCAAGTCCGTAATCGGCCTGCTGCGGGCGCAGAAATACGTTGCAACATGAACATCAAGTACGACAGAACTGAAAACCCGGCCGATGAAGACGTCGCCTGGGTGCGCAAAAACCTGGTCGCCTTTAACCGCTCACAGGCGCCGGAACAACCACAGCAAAAAATCGCCGTTTATGCCCGGGACGAGCAAGGCACCATTATCGGTGGCGCAACCGGTGAGGTAACCTGGGGCTGGCTATACGTCGAAATGTTGTGGGTGCACGAGGATTATCGCGGCAGCGGCATCGGCTCACGCCTGCTGGACGATATCGAGCAGCTGGCCCGCAAATACAATGTCGTCGGCTTCCACCTCGGCACCACTGATTTCCAGGCGTTGGATTTTTATCTCAGGTGCGGCTACGAGGTGTGGGGACAGTTGCCGGATTTTCCGCCAGGGCACACTAACTATTCGCTACGTAAGAAAGCCTAGAAAACGGAAAACGGGGTCAGACCGAAATTTTTTGTAACAATCGCCGATGCAGAGTCAAGAGAACAGTTCAGACTCAGCGTGCGCTGGCAATTGTTACAGACAATTTCGGTCTGACCCTATTTTACTTATAGGCTGACGCACCCCCGCTTTTCCTTGGCCCGGTACAGCGCTTCGTCTGCACTGCGCAGTATTTCCTCACGTGGCGTGTTTTTTGCAGCGTTGGCAATTCCGATCGAGACGCCAGCGTCGGGATGAATGGCCTGCATAGCTGGTTGTGCTGCAGCGAGGATACGTTGAGCGATGCGTTTTGCAGTCTTCTCGCCGATATGCGGCAGGACTACCCCGAACTCATCGCCGCCAATGCGGGCACACGCACCAGGGTCGGTTGTTCTAAGGCTCGATGCAATTTTCTCTGCCGCAGTGGCAATAGCCTCATCACCGCGCAGGTGGCCGAGCTCGTCATTTATCGACTTCAGCTTGTCGAGGTCGACAAACAGCAGTGACACCTGGTCACGCGAGAGTGCCGCAGACAACAGATCATCAAATGCCCTGCGATTGGGCAGACCGGTCGTGGAATCCTCGAGACTTTTCTTCTCGACATCACGCAATTCGGTCAGGTCGTGCAGAATTCCAGTGAACGCATGGTGCCCGTGCAGGTTCATTTCACCTACCGCCAGGCGCACCGGAAACCTGGTGCCGTCCTTTTTCTTGGCCATGACTTCGCGCCCCTGGCCAATTATTCGTTTCTCACCAGACGCAAAGTAACGTGCCAGGTATTCGTCATGCTCTTTGCTCTCCGGTCTGGGCATGAGCAGTGCCACATTTTTACCGATCATTTCCTCGGCGCTGTAGCCAAAAAGCCTTTCAGCGGCCTGATTGAAGGTCTCTATCGTTCCGGAGTCGTCGATAACAACAAGACCGTCGGGAACGGTATCAAACACTGCCGCCAGCCGGTGGCTACTTAGCATTAGTTCTTTTGTGGTTCGTTTGCGCTGAATCAGCAGGTATGCGGAAATCCAGATCACGCCGATCGCAAGCCCGCGGTTTACCAGGACCATCCACTGGATACCGGCAGGTTCGGAAGCAAAGTAACCCAAGATCGTTAATGCTGTCGCAATGACGGCCGTGGCAACCGTAACCTTCCACTCCGGCGCCCACACGGACACCAGGACTGCAATGACGTAAGGAACACCGGCTGCGACGCCCAGCGGCAGCAGCAAGTCCAGAGTGAAAACGGCTGCCATGATGAGGCCTATCGCGAGGGACAGGCTGAGACGTGATCCGTTCACATGCTCCTCCCTGGTAGCAGCGCACTATCGATCAGTCCTTACCCGAGTTTACTCCCGAAGCAGCGTGATGCGCTATACGGCAATACCGAAAGAGCCAGGAATCGCGCGGGGTCGGACCGGGATGTTCCTGTAAAAACCAAAGCAGCAAGCGACTATTTCCCGTGCACAGTCTCGTGATCTGACCCTGATTTCTTTGTTTTTAAGACGCGGCCATCAACTCGCCGATGAGCTGGTCCTTCTCCTGCCACAGTTCACGGACCCAGCGCTGGAAGCGCTCGCGAAACTCCGGGTCGTTCAGGTAGTCGCCGCCCAGAAATTCCTGCGGTATCTCCAGCTGCCGCACCCGCACGATAACCTTGCCGATCTGGCCGGACAGCAGCTCCCAGAATGTGCCACCACCCTGCGGGTAAACGATAGTGACATCGAGTAACTTGTGCATGGTTTCGCCCATGGCGGCCAGAGCAAACGCGATGCCGCCCGCCTTGGGGTTCAGCAGGTATTGATACGGTGCGTCCTGTGCCTGGCGCTTTTCTTCATTGAATCGCGTTCCCTCGACAAAATTTATCAGCGACGTCGGTGTTTCACTGAAGCGGGCACAGGCCTGACGCGTGATCTCCAGGTCCTGACCGCGCAGTTCCGGGTTCTTGTCGATCTCCGCCCGCGAGTGGCGGTGCATGAAGGGCAGTTCCAGCGCCCACCATGCCAGCCCGAGCAGCGGCACCCAGATCAGCTGCTTCTTGATAAAAAACTTCAGGAAAGGAATGCGCCGGTTGAAAGTACGTTGCAACACCACGACATCGACCCACGTCTGGTGATTACTGCTTACCAGGTACCAGTCTCGGCGCCGCAGGTCTTCGTTGCCGGCAATGTCATATTTAATACCGGCCACCGTCGCAATAAAAAAATTATTGCAATCAATCCAGATTTCCCCAATTGCCTCAAGCCATCGCACGCACAGCCGGCGCCATGCCGCAATTGGAATAATCAGCTTGAGAATGGCAACGACGTAGTAGGGAATGATCCAGAACGTGAGGTTCAGTACGAACAGGATAAACCCGATGATCCCGCGTATAAGCGTCACTGCGTTGCACCCTGGCTTCTACTTGTAATCATCCGTCATCCAGGAATCGCCCACCAGGTAGCAATATTGGGGCCTTGTTGCTGTTTTTCAACACGAGACAGGACCCGGGGGCAAGCACTGTATCCCCCGACTCTGATGCTGCCGTGATGCTGAAAAAAATTTAAGACTCTGGCGCAACCTTCTGCGCGACGAACGCGAGCGCCACGCTGCCCACAACCGCCATTATTAACATGTCTACCGTCCACCAGAACCAGATTTCCCCGGGCAGGTTGAATACACCGGACAAAGACAGGTGATAAACCGCGACGAACAGCGTCAGTGCGACGCCGAAACCGATTCCCTTCTGCCACCAGCTGCCGCTGAATGCCGGGCGCAGCCAACTGTAGAGGCCGGCGATAACCAGGGCGCCAATAATCCCGCTGGCAATCCACATTGGCATCAGCGCCGCCATGTCCGGCGGCTCGGAAGTCAGCTCGGGGCGCCAGAACTCGGTGGTTTCGTCGTAGGGCGCTTCGAGCACGCCTTCATGAATCACCGGGCCGGTGAATGCCATCGCAACAACAAACTGCGCGACATACATCGCCAGCCCGCCCAACAGAACGATTTTCCAGTTCATCTCGATCCCCCCTGCCACTGATTGTGCTCACTATAGTGCATCGTCGCGCGTCCGGTTGCGGATTCGCGGCTGAAGCCGCTCCTGCAGGCAGGCGCTGGTGGCTCGTTACCCGGGAAGCAGCAGATGAGCTGCGCTGCCCCCGGGAAAATGATCCATCAAATGCTGGCGGGCAGCGTCAGCGCCATCTGCAATGTTGGCACCCACCGGTTCGCGGCTGAAGCCGCTCCTACAGGCGGGGACAGGCAGGTCGCGCGGTACAGGCGGGTACCGTCAGGTCGCGCGGTACAGGCGGGTACCGTCAGGTCGCCCCGGTACAGGCGGGGACAGGCAGGTCGCCCCGGTACAGGCAGGGACAGGCAGGTCGCCCGGTACAGGCGGGACCGGCTGGTCGCCCGGTTCGCGGCTGAAGCCGCTCCTGCAGGCGGGTACCGGCAGGTCGTGGCGGCTGAAGCCGCTGCTACTGTATATAAGGACAGTATAGGCTATGCTAGGGCGGTGAGCCTGGAAGCCTTCCATCCTGCCGTCAGCCAGTGGTTCAGCGAAACGTTGGGTCGCCCGACCGAGGTACAGCAGCGCGCCTGGCCCAGCATCGGGCTGCGGCGCCATACCCTTCTGGCCGCACCGACCGGTTCGGGCAAAACGCTGGCAGCGTTTCTGTCAGCCATTGACGACCTGGTACGCGAAGGCCTCGAGCGCGGGCTGCCGGATGAAACCCGTGTGTTGTACATCTCGCCGTTAAAGGCGCTGTCTAACGATATCCAGAAAAACCTGCAGCAGCCGCTGGAAGGTATCCGCGAAAGGTTGTTCCTGAAATATGCGCCCGGCGATGTGGAGATTCGCGCCTGGGTACGCACGGGTGACACGCCGGCGCACGAAAGACAAAAGGCAGCGCGCACGCCGCCGCATATTCTTGTTACCACGCCCGAATCGGTTTACATCCTGCTGACGTCAAAGTCGGGGCGCGAAATGCTGTCGACGGTGCGCACCGTCATTGTCGATGAAATCCACGCGATTGCGGGCAACAAACGTGGCGCTCACCTGAGCCTGAGCCTTGAACGGCTCGAGGCACTGGTACCGCACCGGCTGGCCCGTGTCGGGCTGTCGGCAACGCAGAAACCGATTGAAGGCATGGCACGGTTTCTGGTTGGTAACCGCGATGAGTCGGTGGAAATCATTGACACAACACAGGTGTTTGCCGGCGAGGCCGGGGCACCGGCGCAACGGCCGGACATCGCCCTTGAAATACCGCGCTCTCCGCTGGCAACCATCATGTCGAACGAGGAGTGGATCGAAACCTACGACCGGCTCACTGAGTTAATCGAAGCACACAAGACTACGCTGATTTTTGTTAACACACGGCGGCTGGCGGAACGCGCCGCGCGTCACCTTGCCGAACGAATCGGTGAAGAGTTTGTCACTGCGCACCACGGTTCACTGTCGCGCAAGCACCGGCTGCGCGCCGAACAAAAGCTGAAAAACGGCCAGCTCAAGGCACTGGTTGCCACTGCATCACTGGAGTTGGGAATAGATATTGGCGACGTTGACCTGGTATGCCAGCTGGGCTCGCCGCGCTCGATTTCCGCATTTGTCCAAAGGGTTGGCCGCTCGGGCCACGCCGTGGGCGCAACGCCGAAGGGCCGACTGTTCCCGCTGTCACAGGACGACCTGGTTGAGTGCACCGCCATCACCGGCTGCGTCGAACGTGGCGAACTCGATCGCATCGCGATCCGCGACAAGCCACTGGACGTACTGGCACAGCAAATTGTAGCCGAGGTTGCCGGGAAAGAGTGGGAAACCGAAGCGCTGTGGAAGGCGCTGCGCTGCGCATGGCCGTACCGCACGTTGAGGCGCGAAGAGTTTGACAACGTGATCAATATGCTGGCGCAGGGCTTTTCTACCCGTCGTGGCCGACGTGGCGCCCATATCCATCACGATGCGGTTAACGGCCGGGTGCGGCCACGACGCGGTGCGCGCATTGTGTCGATGACCAATGGCGGCGCCATACCCGACCAGTTCGAGTACGAAGTAATACTGCAGCCGGAAGATGCGCGCATCGGCACACTGGGTGAGGATTTCGCTTTCGAAAGCCTGCCGGGCGATATCTTCCAGCTCGGCAACATGTCGTACCAGATACAAAAAGTTGAAACCGGCCGGGTTTTTGTTACCGATGCGAACGGCCAGCCGCCCAACCTGCCGTTCTGGGTTGGCGAAGCACCGGGACGGTCTGACGAGTTGTCGCTTGCAGTATCCGATTTGCGCGGCGAAGTTGATGAACAACTGGATAACGGTCATCAGCATACCGTCGGCTGGCTGACTGAAAACTTCGGGCTGCAGCCGGAAGCGGGCACACAGCTGGTCGATTACCTGGCCAGCGCAAAGGCAGCGCTGGGCCTGGTGCCGACGCAGCAACACATTGTTTTCGAGCGGTTTTTTGATGATGCCGGCGACATGCATTTCATCATTCATGCACCGTTCGGTTCGCGCGCGAACCGTGCCTGGGGGCTGGCGCTGCGCAAGCGCTTTTGCCGCAAATTCAACTTTGAACTGCAGGCAGCCGCGATGGAAGACTCGCTGGTGTTGTCGCTGGGGCCGACACACAGCTTTCCCATGGAAGAAGTTGCCGGTTATCTCAAAAGCCAGACGGCGCGCAAAGTACTGACGCAGGCCTTGCTCGACGCGCCAATGTTTGGCGCGCGCTGGCGCTGGAATGCAACCATTGCGCTGGCAGTGAGACGCAATCGCAACGGCAAACGCGTGCCGCCACAGTGGCAGCGCAGTGATGCCGAAGACCTGGTCGCGCTGGTTTTTCCCGACCAGCTCGCCTGCCTCGAAAACATCCCGGGTGAACGTGAGATACCCGATCACCCGCTGGTCAACCAGACCATTGCCGACTGCATGACCGAGACGATGGATATCGAAGCGCTGGAACAAATCCTGCAGCGCCTCGAAGATGACGCTATCAGCGTTAAGTGCTGCGACCTGACCGGACCCTCGCCATTGTCGCAGGGCGTGATCAATGCCCGGCCCTATGCCTTCCTCGACGATGTGCCGGCGGAGGAGCGGCGTACGCTGGCCATCAGCTCGCAACGCTTCAGCGAGCCCGATGAAGCGGCGAAACTGGGCCGGCTCGACGCAGACGCCATTAAAGAAGTATGCGAACAGGCCTGGCCGGAACCGCGCACGGCGGACGAACTGCATGACGCGCTTTATGTGCTCGGCTTTATTGCGCAAGCAGAAACTGAACCCGCAAGCGACAACCTGGAATTTGGCTGGCAGCACCTGTTCGAACAGCTGGTCGGCGAAAAGCGTGCCTGCGTGATGTCCACCGGCGGCGGCGATATCTGGGCCTGCACTGAACGGTTGGCAGAAATGCGCGCAATACTGCCGGACGCAGTCTGCACGCCTGAGCTGCCGCTCGCCACGGTGGAAGTTGATCCGGATACCGCGCTGGTCGATGTAATCCGCAGCCGGCTGGAAGGACTTGGCCCGGTCACTGCTGACTCACTGGCCAGACCGCCTGGCATAGATGTCGCACGCATCGACCAGGCATTGCTGGCACTGGAAAACGAAGGCTTCGCCGTGCGTGGCCGCTTCACCGGTACTTCCGGTGACGCGCTGGAATGGTGCGACCGACGATTGCTGGCGCGCATCCATCGCTACACCATCAAGAAAGCCCGCAAGGCCGTGCAGCCGGTTTCGAAAGCCGCCCATGCCCGCTTTACCGTGACCTGGCAGGGTGTCGGCCGCGACCGTGAAGGCCTGGCCGCCTTGCAGGCCGTGCTGGAACAGCTGGAAGGCTTTGCTGCCCCCGCACGCGCCTGGGAAAAAGAAATTCTGCCCGCACGCATTGCCGGCTACCGCCCGGAGATGCTCGACCAGCTCTGCTCGGCCGGTCGTTTCACCTGGCTGCGTCTTGGCGCAAAAGCAAAGCCGGGCAAACGCATCCGGCCGGTACGCACAACACCGATAACCCTGATCGAACGCAGCAACCTGTCACACTGGCGGTTGTTCGGCGCACCACCCGCAGCCGATGTCATCGAGCTGACTGATAACGCACGCAGCGTGCATGGGATGCTGGCCGATCGTGGCGCATCGTTTTTCAGCGACCTGGTGCTCGACCTCGACCTGAAACAGCGTGACGTACGCGATGCCATGGCCGAGCTGGTCGCCTGGGGGCTGGTTACTTCAGACAGCTTTGCCGGGATCCGTTCGCTGGCGATGCGCCGTCCGCGACTGGCCGACGGCCGCCGGCACTTGTCGCTGGAAGATGCCGGGCGCTGGTCCCTGCTGCGGCCACCGGCTGATGACGACGAGGCCCGCCAGGCCGCGATCGAGCATATCGGCCGCAAGCTGCTGGACCGCCACGGGGTTCTGTTCCGCAAAACGCTCGACGGCGAGCGTTTCCTGCCGCCATGGCGCGATCTGCTGCGGATTTACTGGCGGCTCGAAGCACGAGGCGAGATTCGTGGCGGACGCTTTGTCACCGGCTACTCCGGGGAGCAGTTCGCACTGCCTGCTGCCATCCCGCTGCTACGTCAGCAAACTCGCGATGCAACAAGTGACACGGCTTAAAACGTGAATTTGATAACAACAAAGCGTTGTTAAGGATTAAGAGTCGGCAATCCGGGAAACCCCACACTGCGATTCCGGTGTAGTCGGTGGTCCGATCCCTAATCAGTATAGGTCAGGCTGATTTGCTGCCCCTGCTGGCGCACTACACGCATGCACCGCGCGTTGATGTGTTCCCAGTCTTCTTCTGCAGCGCCCTGCACGGCAACGGTAACCTCGGTACCAACCGCCGGATGCTGGTCACCGTCCACTTCGAGTTGCAGCCCGGTCGGTGAAACATCCAGCGTGCGGCAGCGCCATTCATTACCTGCGTCATCCCGCAATGTGAACGGCAGCTCCACCTCGATACGGCTGTCGCGTCTTCGATCTGACATGCTGCCCTCTGTAACTGGAACAAGACGGCATTCTACCGCGCCGGGCGGCAGGTCACTGAGCTAAAGACATGGTTTGCGACAAAAACGCGGCTCGAAGGCGCTGTCCCGGTAATCGCAGTGGCTACAACCCGGCTATCCCGGCTCGAATTGGCTCAGTCAGGTCGGCCGAAAGCGGCGACGCCGGATAGCGACACGCCGGCGGCGTCAGTCAGTTCGTACGACAGTCCCGCACCGGTCGGGAACCCATCGGTGCCGCGGTTGCCGAAAAAGCCGGTGAAGCTGCCATCTCCTTCCGCCTGGCCGCCGATCAACACCGTGGAATAGATGCCGTCGAACAGCAGGTTGTCGCCAATCCTGCCGCTACCACCGGCAACCCAGCTGCGGCCACCAGCGATCAGCAACAGGCCGCTTTGCACGGTCGCATTACTGAAATTGGCCAGCAGATTGGCATTACCCAGTATTCCCGTGTTGCCGCGGGCATCAGTGGGGTCAGTGCTGCCGATAAGAACGAAATTTGCAATACCGGTAATCGGCTGAGACGTGCTTACATCCGCGGCCGGTCCGTAGACCCAGTGCAGACTTTGTTCTGCAAGGCTTGCGGAAACCAGTCTTTCATTTCGCAGCGTAACTGCCGCTGTGCCGGATGCCCAGCGCCCCCAGCCAATCCCTGTTGCGGCGTCAAAGCCGTCATCACGAATCAGAGCGGTGCCAATAGCGTACGCGTCGTCGTTCATCTGAAAAGCCGTCAGCGCCGAGTCCCTGAATGCACGCACCCCGCGGTTCGAAACCAACGCAAACTGGTCTGCACTGATGTCGGACAGCGGGCCGCTGGACATTGCCACAGGAAAAGTAACCGGCAACCTGCCCTCGGTTACCGGTCCGTCGGTGACTTCGATCTGCACCTCCGGTTCGGCCTCGAAGCCGGAATTTGTCCCGTCATTGGGCGGCAACTCGGGGGCCGGCCTGCGATCCGGTTTCCCGGACTCTCCCGGCCGCTTCGGGGCTTGTGGAGTCGACCGCGGCGGAAACGCCGATGCCGGTTTCACGGCGGCGATGGTCTGGCGGAATTCCTCAACGGCCTCTATGCGCCCGGGTTCACCCGCAGGAAAGATATCGATCAGCGCCGGCGGTTTTCTAGGTAAGCGCACCGGCTTTGATCGCTTGTCACGGACGTAGACAAATTCACCGGCGTTAACCAGGTATTCGCCTGTCAGGTTTTCGAGGTGCACGATGCCGTCCGTAACGCCAATGTAGAGGCCGTCCTCGATCGGATCGAGGCTGACGATTCCTGGCGGCAGCCGGCAGTCACCGGCGCACCAGACCACGCTGTAATGTGTTCCCCGTATTCCCATGGTTGCGGCAGGCGTGTCGACCGTATAGTCCTCGTGACTACTCCGGCCGATAGACCCGGTGATTGTTCTGAAGCCGCCCTTTATCAGTTGCGTTACGGCACCGTCATCGGCGGCCACAACGACTGATCCATCCGCCTGCTCGCGCTGGTCGCCTGCCAGGAAGTATTCCTCGATAAAAAACCGCGTATCCGCGCGTAACGCGTATTTGCTGCCGTCACGCATCAGCAGCTGTCCGCGCGATCGTGCTGCCGTCACAACCAGGTCCTGTTCGTAGACAGCGTCGTCCTTTTTGAGAATGACGTTCTTGTCACGTTCGGCTGTAACGGTGCCGCTGACGTACAGCATCTTACCTGCCTCAGGAGCTGCTGCGACCGGCATGGCTATCGCCGCGAGCATGATCAGCACTGTGACACGCACCGTCATCTTGCCACCCGGAAAGATGCGCCGATCTCAATGCGGTCGTAATCGAAGATAGGAACATTCGAATCGTTATTTGCATAACGAACACTCGGGACGAAACTCCACCCTGGCATCGGCCAGTCGGGGATCTCGAGCGCGAGGGTTGCAGTGAACTGGTTATCGTCACGGTCGATGCCGAAAAATCCCCGACCCCGGTAAGAAATATTGAGTTGCCCGATGTCGAATGCGAGGTTGTGAGTTGCAGCCGTCCACCTGGCGCCGACACGTCCTCCGAACCTGTCGTTGCTGTATGGTGAGTCATTAACAGTGGCGTTGTCCCGCCCGGCAACGAGCGACCAGGCCAGCGTGCCGCTGCCCTGCCGTATCGGCTGCCGCAGCGTCAGCGTATACAAATACCGGTCGACATCGCGGGCGTTCTGATTACCGCTGAAACGTACCGGGCCACCACGAAACGTACCCCGAACCGCGTAATCTCCCAGCGGCCGCAGCCAGGCCAGGTCGAGTGCGGCACTGCGCTCGTTGAAGCTTGCGTCGAGTGCTGACCAGTAGGTGGAAATACCCGTGATGATGTCGTTTTTGCCGCGACTGAATCCCAGCGCGGCCGTCGCATTGAAAAAAGTATGATCGATGAAATTGGCATTGGGGTTGTGGCGATGCTTGGCATCTGCCCGCCACAGCAATTCCACCGGCGCCGGCAGCGGATGTCGGCCGATTCCGCCAAAGCGGGCCTCGACAAACGGGGTGCCCTGCTCGGTACTGCGCGGATTGAGCGTGAAACCGAGAAAGTCATCGAGGTCTGCGGCGCCGTTGGCGTTTGTATCGTAGCCGCCAGTCGCGGCAGCATAAAGAACCCTGCTTGCGCGCTCGCGCTCGGGTTCAGGCGGCGTGAGAGCAGCAATGTAGGTGTCGATTATTTCGCGTACCTGTTCCGGCGGATCAGCCTCGAGCAATGCCTTGAACTCCCGTTCTGCCTGCTCGCGATCGCCGAGTTCGTACAGAGCCCGCGCCAGGTCAAGCCGGGCACCGACAAAATCAGGCAATGACCTGAGTACACGCTCCAGTGAAAATATGGCCTCACCGGGTCGACCGCTCTCCAGTGCCGCAATACCGTAGAGGTAGTCAAACCCGGCGTCGCCGCCCCAGGCTGCCTCGAGCCGCGCGAGCAGCTCGTAAGCCTGCATCGGATTGCCCTGCTCCAGTAGCCGGGTCGGCTCAACCAGCACGCTGCGGTCACGCTGTCCTGCATCGGGCACAGTTGGCAGTTCGATACCTGGTTGCGGCAGTTCTTCCGACGAGACGTCGGCTCTGACTGCAGAATCAAGGTGCACAGCCCGGGTGTAGGAGCGACTGACAAAACCGGTCTGGCCATCCGACAGGGCAACTTCGAACCAGCCATCACGCTGTTTGATCAGCGGCAACATCATCCCGGCGCCGAGTGACCCCGTTACGGCGCTGGCTGCGTCAGGCTCAGCGCGTACGTTGACGTAGGTTGTTACGGCATCGGTGGTAGTAACCCGCGGCATACTTGCACCGGCCTCGTCGTCTGCCTGCAGTATCTTTGTCCAGTCACGGCTGACATAGCCGGTGTTGTCATCGCCCAGGCTGACTTCTAACCAGCCGTTACTCGCACCGATCAGTAAAACCGACTGTCCGCGCTGCAGTTGCCCGATGACACGGGCATCAGCAGCAGGTTCAGCGCGGACATTGACGTACGACGTGACGACGTCGACAACGGCGACGCGGTCGGCGTCAGCCGCTTGCGCGGCACCGGCGCATGCCAGGTACGTGGCCAGCATGATGCAAATAGTTCTTGTTTTCATTTCCCCGTGAGACTGCGCTCACAAATGATGTCTCTTATTCAAGACTAGTCCAGATTTGCAGTACAGAACCGGTTTGGAGTGATATTAGTTCCACAACCGCACTGAAGCCGCCATCTTTGCGACATGGCCGGTACCTGTAACGACCTTATGGCAGGAAGATGACGTTCTGTGTAACGAGGCCGGGCGGTGTATTGACGACTCCGCTGTTGAGCTGGGAAATCGACGAGGCGGTGCTGGTATCGAAATCACGGAATGTCGACAGCACGGGGAAGTCCACCAGGCTGCCGGGCGCATCGGCGGTCACGTCGAGATTCCGAATATCGGGACTGGCGCTGTCGTTCACGGTAATGTTGGTTAGCGACGGGAATGACACGGTGCCCGTCGCGACTGCCAGTATGTCCAGCCTCATCCCGGTCCCGGATGATGGCACGCCAACCTGCAGATCCGTCAGGTTGGGGAATGACACGCTGCTGTTTGCGCCGGCAGCCTGGATCAGGCCGACCGTACCAAAGTTGCCGCTGTCCGTGACGTAGGTTGTCACGCCGGACAGGGTAACAACCCCGCCGTTGAAAGCATCGACCTGACCACCGTCGAACTGCGTCACTGCCGACAGATCCGCGCTGCTGCCGATCGCCCTGATTATCGATCCACTGAGATCAGCCAGGTTTGGAAATGCCAGGCTGCCACCGGTGAGCGTCAGCACGGCATCAGTAAGCGACGTGATCTGGGTTACGTTCATTACCCCGGTTGCATCCAGGCCGATGCTGACCTGCTGTGGCGATGTCAAAACCGGGATCTGGATCTCGCCTCCACCACTGACCTCGAGCAACGACGTACCATCTTGCGAACCGGCGCTGTCGGTATCATCAAAAGCTGTCAGGGAGTTGAGTAACACCTGGCTTCCGGTTCCCGTGGCCAGTACATCGATGTCACTGCGCAGCTGCGAGATACTGTCGCCGTCGAGCACGCTGAAGCTGGTTGCCGTCGACAGGTTTACGATGCCGCCGTTACTCGCCTCGATCTGCATCCTCGGGCCGTTGTCGGTTGCCGGTGCGCCCAGTTCGATGCTGTTCAGGTCGAACAGCTCAATCCTGCTGCCTGCACCGTCGGCCAGCCACAGCGCTTCGTTTTGCGACGTCAGCCCGAGCTCCCGGTCATCCAGCAGGTAGTCAAATATTCCGGGTATGTTGATAACGGCGCCATTCAACGCTTCGAGCCCGGCATTATCCAGACTGCTCACGGCGGAAACGTCGAGTGATGCCGTGCCATCAGCACGCAGCGTGCTGCCGGACAGGTCCGTCAGAGCAGGGAAACTGCGTGTGCCGCCGATGATCTCCAGCTCGGCATTGATAACCTGCTGCAGCTGGGCAATGTCCATAAACGACGAGCTGTCGAGCGTGATGCTCACCTGGTCGACCGCGGTCAATACAGGCATCTGGATCTGGCCGCCGTTGATTGCTTCGAGCAACGACGCACCCAGCACCCCACCGCTGTTGTCAGTATCGTCGAAACTGGACAGGAGAGGCATCGTCACCAGGCTGCCGGTGCCATCGGCAATGACGTCTATCGCGCTGGCCCGCGCTGAAATACTGTCGCCATCCTGTACTGTCAGTGTGGTCAGTGCATCCAGCTGGACCAGCCCGCCACCGCCTGCCCGAATAGTCAGGTCGGGGCCGTCATCTGCTGCCGGCTGGCCGACTTGAATCGATGTGAGATTCGGGAACGACAGCTGGGTACCGATACCTTCGGCTTCCCACAGGGCTACATTGTTAAAGTCGATCGCTATATCGTCAAGCAGGTAGCTGGTGACCAGCGGGAAAGCGGTCGTGGAACCATTGCCCAGCTCAAAACTGGCATTGTCGATAGATACCACCGAAGAAAAATCCGCTGTCGCGCTTGCGGTCAGGCCAAGTTCTACCGTCGTACCCTGCAGGCTCGCCAGGTTCGGAAACGCGAAACTGTCTGCATCGAGAACAAGGATGCCGTCGGTAATTGACGTCATCTGGTCTAAATCGATGAATGAGGCGCCGCCATCGAGCGCAATTTCCACGCCGGAAGGATCAGTAAGCGAAGAAACAACGATATCGCCACCGTCCTGAGCATCGAGTAACGACAATCCAATTGACTGGCCGTCGGTGTCGGCATCGACGAACGTCGTCAAAGACGACAAATCGATGACACTGGCGCTGTTTGCGGCGACGAATCGCGCTGCGCTGACCCGCTGCCCGGCGCTGGTGCCGTCATTGACTGTGAGTGTTTGCAACTCGGGCAGAATAATCGCACCGCCGCTTGTTGCCTGCGCATCGATCTCCGGGCCGGCATCCACACCTGGCGTCCCCAGTTCCAGGCTCTGCAAATCAATAAAATCGATCAAGGCGCCGGCCCCGCTGGCCAGCCACAGTACATCTTCAGTCATCAGCAAGGTGGTCGGTTGGATGATATTCAGCTCGCCGGCCCCGGTCGCTATAAGGTTGACGCCGTCGAGGCTGCCGGTGACTGTCGCATTCAGCACGATGTTACTGGTCTGCAGTGACGAGCCGGGCTGCAGCTGCAAGTCGGTTACAAGGCTTGCCGGTATCGATGCACCGGTTGAGTTGGCCAGGCCAAGCGTTGCATCCTCGTCGACAATTACAGTTTCGGTGGACTCAATTCGATCGACGCTTACTGTGAAACCAACCGGGATGGTGACGACCGGATTGTCGCCCGGCAGATCAATGATCGCCTCATTGCCAAACGTTGGTACCACCTGCGGCGACCAGTTGGCCGGGTCGTCCCAATTTCCATCGGTCGTGCTGATCCAGGTCACCCGGTCCGGGACGTTACCGACCAGAATGCTGAAAGACTCTTCCAGCGTGCCACCGTTCTGGTCATCGGTCTGCACCCGAATGCTCAGGACAGGGCTGGTTTCAAAATCGAGGATTGTCGCCGTTTGCAGCTGACTGCCGACGATCTGGAACGACGCATTGTCGGTATCGCCGGTGCCGGCAACCAGGCTATATATGTGAGTATCGCCAGCATCCGGGTCAGTCGTACTGAACGTGCCGACCAGCGTACCGGGCGGCTGGCCCTCATTAACAAAAGTGTTGTCCAGGCTCAGCCCGGTGGGCGGCTGGTTGGCCGCGGTCACGGTCAGGTTGAAGCTGGTATCGGCAAACAGGCCGCCGGTGTCGGTGGCGCGTATGGTAATCAGCGTGGTGCCTGCAATACCGCTGGGGAGTATTGTCATCTGCCCGCTGAAGAAATCGATGACTTCGGTGATGGGCGGGTTGGTATTTCCCGAAACGGAGAGGGTCAGAGCCGCATCGGGATCCTCGGCATCCTCGAACACCGGGAACAGGTCCACCGGTGGCGGGCTATCGCCTGACAGCACGCTGATGTCATCAATAGCGAGTGTTACTGCCGGCGGCTGATTACCCGTGCCCGAGGTAGTAACCGTAATCGTAAATACATCGGCAAACGTCCCGCCGTTCTGGTCATCTGTCTGGATGCGCACGCTGAGCGTCGGTGTAGCCATCGCGTCAAACGGGACTGTCGATTGCAGCTGGTCGCCCACGA